>PKZI01000172.1 GCA_003133005.1 Acidimicrobiaceae bacterium
GTCGAAAATGGCGCGAGATCCACGCCCCGCATTTTGAGAATTTGACGAGGACGTCTTGGAGCCTTTCGCACTAGTACCGCTGCCGCTGTTGATAGAAGCGGACATCGACAACCCGCACGAGGTTGAGGGGATTTTAAACCCCGCGGCCGCCCGGGCTCCTGACGGCGAGCTCTACCTCTTTCCTCGAATCGTCGGCAAGGGAAACTACAGCCGAATTGGCATAATGCGCGTCATCTTTGACGCGGACGGGGAACCGGCGGGCGTCGAGCGTATGGGCATCGCGCTCGAACCCGAAGCGGACTACGAACTACGAGGCGAGGGAATGGGGGGGTGCGAGGACCCACGAATTACGTTCGTCGAAACAATCGAACTCTACGTGATGACCTACACCGCATTTTCCGAACGCGGTCCTCGAATCGCAATCGCGGTTTCTCGCGATTTGTTGCAATGGGAGCGTCTCGGTCAGGCTCACTTCGAGCCGGAGGGCAATATCACATTTGACGTCGATAACAAGGACGCCGTCGTTTTCCCCCGACCGGTGCCGAACCCTTCGGGCAACCTCGACTTCGCGATGCTCCACCGGCCTTACTTCTCAGGCCACCAGGAACAAGAGGCCATTCGACTGGGTGAAGAACGCAATCTGGACCTGAGTCGCGAAAGCATCTGGCTTTCCTACNNTTGGCGACGCCACTCGCGGAATGGGAGAACGTCAAAATTGGCACGGGAACGCCCCCAGTGTTGACCCCAGAGGGCTGGCTGGTCGTCTACCACGGGGTCAGTCGGGTTCACGATCCCGATGTGCCTGAAGAGCGCCTGTCCTACGCGGCGGGACTCACGATTCTCTCCGAGCACAACCCTCAGGAGATTCTTTACCGCACGTCCCAGCCAATCCTCAAACCGGTGCCAACGCCGGGGCCGCGAGGAACGACTGCCGACGTCGTGTTCCCGACGGGCATTGACCGTCGCGACGACATTGGTCGCCCCGCCCGCTTCGACGTCAACTACGGGATCAACGAATTCCGTATTGGCGTTGCTCGGCTCGAACTCGGCGTCAACAATTTCGCGATGCCAGCGAGCCAGCAGCAAGAAGACGAGCCGTCGCCCATCGCGCTCTGAGAGTCGCGTGAGCGCTCGACGAAAGGCATCGTATCTTCGCTCGTCCGCGACGCCTGAGTCTCGTACGACGCGGCCTCAGGCGTGAAGATTAACCAACGAATTTTTTGACGTCGGCGATGAGTTTGTCCTCGACTTCGAGGCTCCACGCCGAATCGGCGATGTCGACGACCAAGAAGAGGTCCGAAACGAGGAACGTCTCAATCGCCGCGACGCCGAGGTGCTGAAGCCACTTGCCGACGCCGAATCGAACCGAGAAGTCCGCGGGGGAGCCGGTGATGGTGATGGTGAACGCGCGATCGGCGTCGACGACGTCACGAAGGAAGCCGTCCTTCTTGGCTTGAATGACGGTGCCCTTGTCACTTGCGGCCGATGACTGGACCTTGAAGCCGTCGTCCGTCAGGTACTTCTCGATGTGGGCCTCGAGCGCGCTGAGGTCGGTGCCTTTTCCTTCGAAGTGTTCTGTCTTGTCACCTAACATGGTGTCCTCCTACATGAGTTGTCGAGTAACGACTTCAAGGAGCCTAACGATATTTCTTAAACGGTTTCTAATAGAAAACGCAGAACTCTCCTACTGTCCTCGGGCGTGTCAACTCCGTCATTTGGCTCGTCGAGTGCCGCGAGAGTGTATTTTTTGTATTCGAAAGGTGAGCCTGTACGGGTACGCATCGCCTTGTCGAGGGTACCGTCGCCTACATCCAGGCTGAGGTGGACTCCGTGATGTTGATCAACCAGCAGGCCATGGTGAAATAGCCCGTGACAGCAGTGAGTTCAACGACGCCGCTTGACCCGAAGAATTCGACAGCCTTCGAGAAGACGTCGTCATCGACGCGGTTCGAGGTAAGCAACTGTTGGACGAACTGAAGCGCCGCATCTTCTTGTGGGAGAAGGTCCGAGGGCGCGATTTCGTCATGGAGTGCCTCGATTTGTTGCGCCGCGATACCGAGATCGCGGGCCGATTGCGAATGTATGTCCCATTCAAATTTGTTCTTGGTCCTCGCCGCGACGAAGCAGACCACCAGTTCGTGGACTCGTCGATCCAATTCTCCACGAAAGCGGAGTTCGGAACCAAGTGGTTCTACCACTTCGAGGATCCGCGGCGTGTACAACAGTGGGACGAACGGACCGACTACTCCTTTGCGGGGTCCATTGATAAGACCATTCGCCAACCTTCGTTGGTGTTCGGACATCTGTTCTTGACCGAGCAGGCCAAGTCGTTCCGCGTGCTTTCCTTGGTCGTTACTCGCGTTCGAGTCTTGTGGGGAAGTAGGGATCACGGCGAACCTTTCTCTACAGCACTGCGCTACGCGGAGTGCCACGCCGATTCGCTTCGACTGGCGCGCCAGGCGACGCAGGCGACCGCGGTGACACCGACGGTAGCGATGAGAAGTGGTGCGAATATGTCGGCGTGCAGAACCAGTACCGCGCCGACGAGGCCACCGATGAACATGCTCAGCACCGCGATCAGTCGCCGCTCGTTTATCGCAGCGAGACCCTTGACGTCGCCCACGTCTGCGATCATGCCAGTGATGGTGAGGGTCAGCACGGTGGTCGTGAGGTCGGGCACCGCGAGTTTTCGCGCGGCGGAATTTTGAAGACCCATGGCGATTCCAAGTAGCGCGATGAGCGTGTAACGGTACCCAGCGCTCGTATGGTACGAGGTTTGTGCCGCGACAAGTGCACTTGCGAGGAGCAAGGTCGCCTGCAGTGTTGACGTGCGAGCGAGGAGCAGTCCTCGATGAACGGGTTTCTTGGCGTAGAGGCGTCCGCCTAGCGCTGCACCAACGACAAAGGCGGCGACGGCGGCCAGTGACGCCGAAATCGAGAAACCCGGCGCGCCGGCGAGCGCGAAACCGAGAAAAACCACGTTGCCGGTCATATTGGCGACGAAGACGTGACCGAGGACGAGATAGCTGAAGGCGTCGACGAGCCCCGTGACGATCGTCAATACGACAAGCAGCGACGGCAGTGGTCCGTGTCGGACGTTGCGACGCGGATAAAAGGTTTCAACAAGTCCTTCGAGCAGGGCGTTCATGTTGTCCCTTCATCCTTGGTGATGCGGTGTCGAATTACTCGGAACTACGTGTTTGGTACAACGCGTCACTCGATTTCGTCGTAGTCAATGCGGTGGCGAAGTGGCACCAGGGAGCGTCGGTGGTGCGGATCAATCGCTCCCCAAATTCCCCTCGGCAACCACAGCGTGACGATGATCGCGAATCCGCCCAGAATGACCAGGTACCAGGCGCCGTATGACGCAAGTGACTGTTGCAGTACGAAGAAGATGATGGCCCCAATGATCGGTCCCTCGAACGATCCAATGCCGCCGACGAGCACCATGAAGATCATGAAGGCCGAATACTGGATGGAGAACGCGGAATTGGGTTGGACTTCGAGATTCGAGAGACAAAGCAGCGCGCCCGCGCCGCCACAGATGGCCGCCGAGAGGATGAAGACGAGGCGCTTTGTGCGAACTACGTTCACACCCGTCGCGGCGGCGGAGAATTCCTCGTCGCGCACCGCAACGAGCGCCATCCCCACACGACTACGCAGTAGAAGTGCCGTGACGCCGAGTGAAAGGACGGTGAGTCCGAGCGCAAACCAGTAGGTGACGTTGTCGCGGTTGATGGGATTCAAGTTATTGAGATCATTCAGCGAGGCACCGGCACCCCCACCCAAGTTCGACTGTTGGGCAATGACCAATTGAAACACCTGGGCGATGACCCACGTACCGATCGCAAAGTAGCCACCGCGCAGGCGAAAGGCGAGCCACGACACGGGAATGCTGATGAGCCCGGCGAGCACGATCGCCATTGGTACCGCGTACCACGCGAGTACGCCGTGGATGCTGAGGTCGAGCACCGCGTATGAAGCGAAACCAATGAACGCCTGGTGACCGATGCTCACCATGCCGCCGTAACCCGCGACCAGATTCCAACCGATTGCCATGATGAGCAGGATGAGGAATTGGGTGAGGTTGTTGGTCGCCGAGTCCCCGGCGACCGCCGGGGCGAAGATGAGAGCGACGACGACAGCAATTCCCACGCCGAGCGCGACGCGAGACCCGAGCGTCCCTCGCGTGACGCTCACGTCATGTTGTCCCGTCAGCAGGTCGCTCATCGCACCGCCACGCTTCGCGACGCGATGAGACCTTGGGGGCGAAATGCGAGCACGGCGAGAAACACCAAATCGCCAATGAGAATGCCGTCGGCCGGATTGATTTGACTGCCCACCGTTTGGGCGACGCCGAGAACGAGTCCACCCACGAGCGTGCCCCAGAGATTACCGAGACCGCCAATAATCACCGCTTCGAAGGCGAAGAGGAGATCGGCCGAGCCTGACGTGGGCGCGAACGACGATCTCATGGCAAGAAAGAGACCCCCCACGGCGACTGTCGCGAGTGCGATCGCGGTGGCCATTGCCCGAGTTCGCTTCGGATCGATACCACTCAGTGCGGCCGCGCGTCGGTTGTCGGCGGTCGCACGAAGGGCACGGCCGGCCGGCGTGCGTGACAAGAACAGTTGCAGCGCCACGATAACGAGAACCGCGACGACAAAGATGATGACGTTAAGGCGCCCGACGTAGATGTCCGATGCGATCTTCCAACTCTGATACGAAAGGGCGCCAATGTTGAGTGACTGATCATTCGCGCCAAAAGTCTGTTGAAGCAGATTTTCAATGATTATCGACAGTCCGAACGTGACGAGAATAGGGGAGAGTTCGCCACCGTTGAGTGCGTGGTCCAACAAGAAACGCTGAAGGAGGTAACCGACGAGCGCGGCAACGGGGATTACCGCGGCAAATGTCCACAGGGGGTTTCCTCCTAGGTGCTCGACGAGAATGATGGCGAAATACGCACCAAGTACGCCGAGGTCACCGTGGGCGAGATTCACGAGCCGCATGACACCAAACATGAGCGACAGTCCGCACGCGAAAATCGCGTACAGTCCGCCGAGTAGAAGACCCTGTATGACGGCGTTTGTCCAGATCACTTCTTGGCTCGCGTCGCTCTCTTCGGTGAAGAGGAATCTTTGGATTGCTGGCGGCCAAAATACGCTTCCGTAATCTCGCTTTGAGTGAGCGACGAAGGAGCCCCTTCGAGGACCACCCGACCTTCGAGAAGACAGATCGTGTAGTTGGCTACACGCAACGCCTCGGTGATGTTTTGTTCGACAAGCAACAGCGTGGTGCCTTCAGCAGTGATGCGGAGCAAGCCCTCGTAGAGATCTCGAATGACCACGGGCGCGAGACCGAGGCTCACTTCATCGAGCAAAAGCAGGGAAGGGTTTGACATCAGAGCGCGCCCAATTGCCACCGCCTGCTGTTCGCCCCCGGAGAGCACGGCCGCGCGATGCTTTCGGCGATTTTTTACGAACGGAAAGAGTTCGTAGATCGCTGCGAGGTCCCACGTCCCTTGCCGTCGCGCAGCGGCACCGCAGAGAAGGTTGTCCTCGACCGTCAGCGTGCTGAACAGGTGACGACCTTCGGGCACGAGCGCGACGCCTCGGCGAACGCGTTGGTGAGGGGCGAGGCGAGTGATGTCGTGGTCCTCGAAGTACACTCGGCCGTCACGTGGACGAAGCTCACCGGAAATGAGCGACAGGAGGGTTGACTTTCCGGCGCCGTTCGCGCCGATTACCGCGAGGATTTCGCCTTTTTCGAGTTCGATCGAGAGCTCGTGAAGTGCCTGAAGATGTCCGTAATAGGCGGTCGTGCCCTCGAGTCGAAGAAGCGCCATCAGCGCGCCTCGATGAACGTAGAACTTCCAAAGTAGCTCTCGACGACTTGCGGGTGCTCAAGGACTTCACGCGGTGTGCCTTCAGCGATGAAGGCGCCGCCACTTAGACAGACCATGCGTTCCGCGGTTGCCATGAGAGCGTGCACGACGTGCTCAACCCACAGGAACGTGAGACCGCGGTCGCGCAATTCCAAAATTATCCGCGTCAATTCATCGACTTCGCTGTCGCTTAGTCCTCCGGCCACCTCATCAAGCAGGACCAGCGAAGGCCCGCCAGCGATCGCGCGCGCGACCTCGAGTCGCTTGCGATCGAGCAGTCGCAATTGGGCACCGGCGACGTTCGCGAGTTCTTTCATGCCACACTGCTCAACTGCCTCAGCGGCCCGGTTCTTGGCCTCGACGCCTCGATAACCGCCTGCTTCTTGGGCTGCGAGAAGGGCGTGTTCAAACACCGTCAAACCCGCGAACGGCCGAGGAATCTGGTAGGTTCGCGCGAGTCCCAGACGCGCCCGCCGCGACGAAGACTGGCGCGTCACGTCGTTGCCATCGAAAACAATCGATCCCGAGTCGGACCGGACGTCACCGCCCACCATGGCGAGCATGGTGGTTTTACCGGCGCCGTTCGGTCCGACCACGCCGACGATGCTGCCGCGTTCAACACTCAAATTCAAGTCGTCGGCGACGACGACCGTCCCGAGGCGTTTGTTGAGACCCGTGATTTCAAGAAGCGGTCGATCGCTCAGACGGTTGCTCCCGGGATGACTTGAGGCGAGCTCGCCGTTGGAATATTCGGGTGCTGATCATTCGTCACGACGACGAGTGCGTAGCCAGATTGGGTGTTGCCGGCACGCCATTGACCACCCACGAGCGGTGTCTTGGTGACGTTCGGGACCGGCCCCGTCGCCCAGTCGAGAGGTCCAACGATGGTTGACAACTTGAGCTTCGAAAGTGCCGATACGAACGCGGATTTGTTGTGCGCCTCACCCGAACTCTTAAGGGTTGCGATCGCGACCTCAAAGAGGGCGTGCACGAAGCCAATTGGTTGGGTCCACTGGTCGCCAGTCGACTTTTCGTAGGCCGCTGCGATATGGGCGCAGTTCTGCTTCGTGAGGGAACTGATATAGGGGTGCGTGGGACCCCACCAGTACTCCGTACCAATATTGACGGCGAGCGAGCCAAGCGCCTGCGCCGAACTTGGAAAGAGCATCGCTTTGGCGATGGTGGCGACTTTAGGAATGTAGCCCTGGGACGCAGCCTGCTTGTAGAAGGTGATGAAGTCGGGTGGAATTGGAACACCCGTCAAAATCTCGCAGTTTCCATTTCGAAAAGCCGCGATCTGAGCTGTGAAATCCGTTGTCAGGTCTGCGTAGCGGCCGGGGTCGACAATCGAGTAGCCCAGCGGCTTCGCGAACGAGGGAAATCCTGTGGTCGTCGATGCAAATGCGTCGCCGTCACTGTCGTTCGGCCAGAGTCCACCAATGGTCTTGTTGTTGGGCACCGCCTTCCAAATGCTGGAGTAGACCGCCTCGATGTCCTCCAATCCCCAAAAGAAGTGGTACGTCCACTTGTACTTTGTCGTAGGACTTGCCCCACGACCGAAGAACCAAGACTGCCACGGTGCGACGGTGCTAATGCACGGAACCTGGTTCGCCTCACACTGGTCCGAGACCGGATTGGTCGTGTCAGGCGTTGAAGAGACCAACATGATGTCGACTTTGTCATTCTTGATGAGGTCTTCAGCCACGCTGGCCGCCGTGGCGTCGGTTGACTGACTGTCTTTGACGATTATTTCAATCGGGTACGTCACGCCCTTTATCGTTACCCCTTTTGCCAGAAGTGACTTAAGGGCTCCAATCACGAACGCATCTGCGGCGCCAAAAGGTGCCAGTGATCCGGTCTCGGGACTAACGTAACCAAACTTGATGGTCTTACCTCGCGTCGCTGCGCTGGCGGTGTTGGATTCTGCGAAATCAAGTGCGCCGCTGAGACCTAGCGCACCGAGTCCGGCAACGCCGCCTTTCAACATTGATCGGCGGCTTAATTCGCGTTCGCTAACTGCTGGCTGTGTGTCATCCTGCATTCGTAATACCCCCTGAATTAGAAATGCCTTTGGCGCAACATAGCACCAGAGATTGTTTCAATTGAAACTTCTTTTAGGAACATATCTCATGAAGGTAGTTGGTACCAGTTTTTGATGTGGTCAAATCGCGCGCCTCAACAAGTGCGACATGCGCACAAAAACTTCGGCCATCGAAGGAGTCAAGAGTGGTAGTGATAGAAGTCGATACAGACTTCTACTTCGTCAAAGTATTTTCGTTCTCGCTTTCATCTTGGTTTCTTGCTTTAACTACAAGTCACAAGAACATTCTCGTGGATCAAGAGTCAAGAGCAGTAAGCCTGGAAGGTATGAGAAGCCGCGGGTCTTACGAGACGAGTTGTCGTATTGGTAGTGACATCATTTTGTTGCTGGGCACTGCGTTTCTTCGCGCGTGGTGCTTCGAACTCCGACTCAAAACCTCTCGCGGACGTCAACTTAAGTTTGCACTTTGCAAGAAGGACTACCGCAAAGCGACGGAGGTGAGGGGCTGTCGTGTAGGTGGGTGATGAAAAAGCGTTCAAGGTAGTTCAAAAACGTGACCACTAAACGCTTGACTTGCACTTACAAAGATGACATCGTTTGTACGCACAGGAAACATATGTTCGCTGTGCGAACGTGAGTCGTTTGGGGTGGGCAACGTTGGACTTCAAGTTCAGTCCACTTGCGCTCGACCACGTTGAGACGAAAGGGGAAAAAGAATGGATCGACAATTGGGGGGACTCAACGCCAACAAGTTGTGGCGTGTGTGGGTAACGGAGCATCCGGTAAAGGCTGCGTTAGTTGCTGGAGTAATTGGCGGTCAAATTGCCACGTTATGGGGGATGTGGTTTCAGGGCATTGGACTGCCCGCACTCAACTGGCCGCTGACGAATGGCGCGACCATTGATCCAAAGGGCACGTTCGTCGCGCAGTTTGTCATTGGTGGCGTGTTCCACGCCTTGGACTGCGTGGTCTTCGCGCTCGTCTTTGCGTTGTTCGTGTTCCCGATTATTGGCAAGGTGGTGAATCCGGGCACCAACATGCTGAAGGCACTCGGCTTCTCGGTCGTCCTCGCGACGATCTCGGCGGCTTTCCTCGTGCCATTTGTGTACTACAAGGGTTACCACGTGGGCTTCGGCGGAGTTCATTACGGAGGCTGGAAGTTGGTCTTCGCGATTTACTTGTGGCACCTTTTGTACGGCGTCAATCTTGGTGCCATTTACAACCCGCTTGCGTTGGACGATCCTCTACTGGCTTAGTTTTTACTGCACCGAAACGATGATCGATTGCGGTTCGGGACCTCTCGCTGGGTATCTACGTATTCAGTGAGAGGTTCCAGCCAGAATTGAAAAGCTCGTGGCGGCCTCGACGTCCAACGAATGCGAGCGAAATGTTCTCTTGCGTGAAGAGGCGTCCTAAAAATCAATTTCTTTGGTGCCGCGTCAGGCCGCTTCGAGAACGACGGCCATCCCTTGACCCACGCCGACGCACATCGCGGCCAGTCCGTAACCTCCGCCGCGATGTTTCAACTGCCAGGCGAGCGTGGTCAGTAATCGAGCCCCCGAGCAACCGAGAGGATGACCGAGCGCTATGGCACCCCCGAGTGGGTTGACAATCGTGGGATCTAGCTCAGGCCAGTCACGCATGCAGGCCAACGACTGCGAAGCGAATGCCTCGTTCAGTTCTACGACGGCAAGATCGCCCCAGTCCACACCGGCACGCTCCAGAGCGCGTTCGGCGGCTTCAACGGGCCCTATTCCATAGAGTTGCGGTTCAACGGCGCTCACACCTCGACCGGCGACGCGCGCGAGAGCCGTGCCGCCGCAACGTCGCAATCCTTCGTCATCGACCATGAGCAGCACTGATGCTCCGTCGTTCATCGGCGATGAATTACCCGCGGTCACGGTGCCTCCTTCACGGAATACGGGACGAAGATCAGCCAATCGCTCCAAGGTGGTGTCACGAATTGATTCATCGCGCGAAAGCGCAACGTCTGCGACGTGGACTATCTCGTCGTTGAAGTGTCCGTCGCGCCAAGCGAGTACCGCCTTTGCGTGACTCTCGAAGGCGAACGCGTCTTGGGCCTCGCGCGAAATGTTGTAGTGCTCGGCGAGAATCTCGGCACCTTCTCCGAGAGCGACGGTCCACTGGGAGGGCATTGCGGGATTGATCATTCGCCAGCCGAGAGTCGAGGAGAACAGTCTCGCGTCACCTCGTGGAAGGACTTCTTCGTTCTTTGGAAGAATCCAGGGCGCGCGACTCATTGATTCCACGCCACCCGCGAGGGCGACGTGCGCGTCGCCGACCTCAAGCATTCGACTCACCTGGACCGCCGCCTCCATACCGGAAGCACAGAGTCGGTTCACCGTCGACCCGGGCACCGAGACTGGAACGCCCGCCAAGAGCACCGCCATCCTTGCGACGTTGCGATTGTCTTCACCCGCGCCATTGGCGTCGCCCAGTACGACGTCGTCAATCGATGCAGGATCGAGTGAAGGGCTTCGATCAAGAAGTGAGCGAATCGTCGTTGCTGCGAGGTCGTCGGGTCTGACTTTCGAGAGCGCGCCACCTATGCGACCAATTGGTGTGCGCACGGCGTCCACTATCCACGCGGATGACGTCACGTCAGTTCACCGCATTGGTGTTCGACGCGGCGTGCAAGCGACGCAAGAGGAGAAGTTCCTCCTCAGTGGGTTCGGGCGTCTCGACGAGGTCTTTACTCACTGCAAGGTCCCAACCGGTGGCGTCGCGGACATCCGCGACCGTGGCGCCCGAGTGCAAGGAGGTGAGTGTCATCTCGAAGGTCTCGGGGTCAGGACGAAAGATGCCAAGGTCGCTAATTAACACGCGCGGCCCAAATCCCGGCATTCCGAGGCGTGAACGCGCTCCGTTGCCGTCACCAAAACCAATCGTCGTCAAGAAGTCGAGCTTGTCCACGAAAGTTCTTTTCGACTGGCGCATCACAATGATGGCTCGAGGACACGCGGTGGCAATCTCGGGGGCGCCACCGGCGCCGGGCAAGCGGACACTGGGCCGTTCGTACGAACCAATAACCGTTGTGTTGAGGTTCGCGAACCGATCGATCTGCGCCGCTCCAAGCATTCCCACGTCGATACGACCCGGTTGAAGCCAGTAGTTGAAGATCTCAGGCACCGAGATGACGAAGTCCGCGGTGGTCGCCAACTCTCCGTCACCAATTGAGAGAGGAAGGCGGGTCGGCTTCGCACCTACCGTTCCAGATTCGTACACCAAGACCAGTCCGGGTGCGTGAAGCGCTCGCGCAAGATTTGCGGCGATGCTCGGCAAACCTATGCCGACGAAACAACTACGCGCTCCCGCGAGTTCTCGCGACGCGGCGATAGTCATCGTCTCGTCAGTACTAAAACCACTCATCGTACCGATCCGTTCTCGTAGACATGATGTTCAAGCCAGTCTTCAAAGACGTCGCGTTCGCGACTGAGGTCGTCCCAGGCTTCGTAGTAATCATTGTCGCGATCGGAGTAGCCCGCGGCGTAAGAAGGATGACACCCTCCTGGAACGTGCGCAATCGCACTCACGACCCACGACGGCAAGATCATGGCGTTGCGGTCGTCGTCAAATCCGTCAACAATCTCTTCGACGGTGACAATCGAACGTGACGCGGCGAGTACGGACTCTTTTTGCACGCCGGTGATACCCCAAAGTCGCACGTTGCCCGCTCGGTCGGCCTGCTGAGCGTGAATGATTGTGACGTCAGGGCGCAGTGCGGCGACGGCGGCAAGGTCCTCGCCTGTAAAAGGACACGTAACGCGCGCGACGGTCGAACTGTGCTGAGAAGTATCGGTCCCGGCGTACGCGCGAAGCACCGCGAACGGCAGGCCTGACGCCGCTGCGACGAAGCGATTAGTGAGGCCCGCGTGGGTGTGCTCGTCGAGTTCCAGGGCGTGGGGCCACCCGTGTTCCACAGCATCGCGAAAACGGTGCAAGGAACCCACGCCTGGATTGCCACCCCATGAAAAGATCATTTTGGTTGCACAGCCCGCGCCGATGAGCTGATCGCAGATTAAGTCGGGAGTCAGTCGAACCAGGGTCAGGTTGCGACGTCGTTGTCGGATGATTTCGTGTCCCGCCGCGAACGGGATGAGATGAGTGAATCCCTCAAGTGCAACGACGTCACCGTCGTGGACGTGAGTTTCGACGGCGGACTTCAACGATAGAAACTCAGCCACGCCCGCTCCCCTCTAGGACCAACGACAGAGTACTGGAACGACTCTTCGCTCTGCGAACTTCTTGTTAGAGATTGATGCGGTCACTAGCGCTTCGTAAGAAGTGCGTTTACGCGCTGGGTCGTGGCGAGCAGCGCCGGGACCATTTTTTCTCGCAGTTCTTTTCGGCTCGTTCGTCCCACGTGCGTGGAAATATTCATCGCAGCGACTGTGCGACCCGAGGAGTCGACGATTGGTGCCGCAATGGATCGGAGTCCTTCTTCGAGTTCTTGGTCATTCACGGCCCATCCCTGTTTGGCCACCTTCACGAGCTCAGCCAGAATCAACTTCTCGTCGGTCAGGGTGAACTTCGTGTACGCCGTCAAGGCCGCTTCGCCCAAGCGACGACGTTGTTCTTCTAGCGGCATAGAGGCGAGCAACACTCGACCCATGGAGGTGCAGTGCGCCGGCAGTCGGTTTCCGACGTTGATCGAAACGGTCATGATCCTTGATGTGGCAACGCGGCTCACGTAGACAACCTCTCCTCCGTCCAAGACCGACACTGATACGGATTCATTTACTTCGCTGCTTAACTCTTCGACGAATGGCTCCA
>PKZI01000028.1 GCA_003133005.1 Acidimicrobiaceae bacterium
CCCCGAAGGGCTCGGCAATCTTATAGGACTCGCCGGCGAGTCGCCAGATGACAAAGGCGTTGCCACTCGAGGTACAAACCAACGGGAGCGCGACAGCTCTTTGATTTCATTGCGTCATTGTGCGCAACTTTTGCGCGACGCGAATACGGCGCACCAACACGTCACAGTTTGTGATACACCTTCGCCGGACCCGTGGTCCACGAACTCAGTCGTCCGTAACCAATGATTCGCCCGACGCCGACGTCGAATGTTTCTTTCAAGTAGTACTTCCATAACGAGTGCTTTATGGTCGGCGAGTTCGGTACCGGCGACGGCACCGGTTTGAGACCTTGGGACGAGGCGATCGCCATCGCACGGTATTCGTGAAACGGATCGGTCACCGTGATCACTGTGAGGATGTCGTGCGTCTTTAACAGTGGCATCACGGTCGACACGTTCTGCCACGTGTCGCTTCCGTACCCTTGGAGGATGTCCGACTTCGGAACACCGCGGTTCTCCAGGTACGTCGCGGACACGCCGGACTCCGTGTAGTCGTCGCCTGGTCGATTTCCACCGGTCACCACCACCCATGGTGCCCGACCTTCTCGGTAGAGGAGTAGCGCGTGATTGAGCCGCGCCGTGAGCTCGGGCGACGCGACGCCATTGTCCTCGGTCGTTCCAAAGACGAGAATCGCTTGGGCCTTGGCGTTCGAATGCTCGTGCCCCGTCAACCAGATCTGGACGAACGTGACCGCGAAATAAAGGACGATCACACTGAGCACCAACGAGATGACTCGCAGCACCAACTTGAACGGCCCAAAGATCACGCCGACACCCGTTCGAGTGCTTCACGGATGCGCCGAAGCGACTTCTCCTTTCCGAGAATCTCGAGTGACTCAAAGAGCGGCGGACCCACGAGCGTGCCTGTCACCGCACAACGAAGCGGCGCTTGCGCTTTTCGCAGGTTGAGACCGAGTGCCTCGCCTATCTCGACGACCTCTTGATGCAGCGAGGCGGCGTTCCACTGCGCGTCAGCAAGTCGTTCGACGCTGAGCGCGAGCAGCGCCTGACCGAGTGGATCGCGCTCGATTGACTTCCCGAATGCTGCGTCGTCGAACACGAGTTGGTCGGTGAAGAAGAACGCCACCATCGCCGGTATCTCACCGAACGTGGCGACGCGCTCGTGCACCAACGGAGCGACGCGCGCGTAGAGGGCAAGGTCGAATTCGTCCTCACGCCAGATGGGTTCGCGATCACTGGGTCGCCACGCGTAGTCCCAAGGATGTGTCCACGGACCACTGCGCGCAAGGAACTCCTCGGCGCTCAACGCACGAATGTAGGCACCGTTGACGTGGGTCATCTTCTTCACGTCAAAGAACGCCGGTGAATGCGACACGTCCTCGAGNNCCGAGCAGCGCGAGGTAGTTGACGAAGGCTTCGGGAAGATAGCCCTCGTCGCGATAGAACTCCGTCGCCACTGGGTCCTTGCGTTTGGACAACTTCTTTCTCTGGGCGTCGACGAGCAGTGGCAGGTGCGCGTACGACGGGAGCGAGACGACGCCGTCGTCGGCGACGACATTGAGGGCGTCCCACAGCAACATCTGCTTGGGCGCGTTGGACAGATGCTCCTCACCGCGAATGACGTGCGTGATCTTGTCGTTGCGGTCGTCCGTGACGTTCGCGAGGGCGTACAGCACTGCACCCGATGAACGCGCCACGACAAAATCCTCAATGGTCAGGTTCGCGAATGCGACGTCACCGCGGATCAAGTCGTGCACCACGGTCTCGCCCTCGCGCGGTGTCTTGAAACGAAGTGCGGTGGTGGGTCCGCGCAAAAGGCCGCGATCGCGACAGAAACCGTCGTAGCCCGGGGTCTTATTGTCGCCCTTTCGTGCGGCGACTTGTTCGGCGGTGCAGTCGCAGTAGTAGAGGAATCCTCCCGCGAGCAGTTCGTCCATGGCGTGCGCGTGTTGGGGCGCGTTGTCACTTTGGCGAAACGGTCCCGCGTCGAAGTCGAGTCCGAGCCAGGTCATCGCCGAGACGATGCCGTCGACCCATTCCTCACGATCGCGACTCTCGTCGGTGTCCTCGATACGCAGGATGAAGAANNGTCCGGCCACGAACTACTCCTCGAGAGAAAGAGCGCCGGTGGGACAACTGGCGACGGCTTCGCGCAGTCGCGCGTCGAACTCTGACCCGGGGTTCTCATTGAGCACGTACATGAAGCCGTCGTCACGCACTTCAAAAATCTCAGGTGCGATACTCATACACACGGCGTTGCTCGCGCACAGGTCGTAGTCAACGTTTATCTTCATGGCAACTCCTTTTCCACACAATCGTAGTGGTCGTGCGAAACCGAATGAATGCACGCACTCGCTCTGTCTATGCTTCGTTTCGAACAAAGGACGATCATGGAAACTCGAACAATTGGTTCACTGGAAGTCTCCGTCGTGGGCGTTGGTTGCAATAACTTCGGCGCACGCCTCAACCAAGACGGTACCGACGCAGTCGTGCACGCCGCACTCGACGCGGGCATCAACTTCTTTGACACCGCCGATATCTACGGTGGTACCAAATCTGAAGTATTTCTTGGCGAGGCCCTGGGCGCTCGAAGGCCCCACGTGATTGTGGCGACCAAGTTCGGCATGCCCATTGACGACTCGCACTTTGGCGCGAAGCCCGACTACGTTCGAAGTGCTTGCGAAGATTCGCTTCGTCGACTCAATACCGACTACATCGATCTCTACCAACTCCACTCTCCTGACGACACTGTGCCCATTGCCGACACGTTGGGCGCACTGCACGATCTCATAAGCGCGGGCAAAGTGCGCCAAATTGGTTGTTCAAATCTTTCGGTGACCCAGTTGCGCGAAGCCAAGGCTGCGGCCGGCGACGGACCCGCGTTCGTCTCGGTCCAAAACCAGTATTCGCTCCTGTGGCGCGAACCCGAAAACGACGGCGTACTGGCTGAGTGCGACAAGCTCGGGCTGGGTTTCCTTCCGTATTATCCGCTCGCCAACGGACTCTTGACCGGAAAATTTCACCCCGGTGAGCCAATTCCCGAGAACACTCGCCTCGCACTCATGCCGTCGTCGCGCAGTGCGCACTGGCTCAGCGAAGAGTTTCAAGCCCACGTGGCCACCCTGCTCGCTTACGCGGCCGAAATTGAGGTTCCAATTTTGACCTTGGCTTTTTCGTGGTTGCTCAGTCGACCCGAAGTGAGTTCGGTCATTGCCGGAGCAACCTCTCCCGAGCAGGTGCACGCGAACGCGGACGCGGTGTTGGATCTACCTGAAGACGTCATTTCCTCACTCGACGCCCTTACGGCCTAATCATTTCTACGTTCGTGACATCAAAATGGGTGTGAGCATTTCTGAACATTGGAGCGTCCGCGACGTTCCTGATCTTCTCGGCAAAACCGCGCTCGTCACCGGCGGCGCCGGGGATATCGGCCGCGCCATCGCGGATTTTTTTGTCCGGCGCGGCGTAAGGACCTATATCTGCGCCCGCAACGCGCAAAGCTGCGCGGACACGGCGGCTGAACTTTCGCGGCACGGCGAATGCCATGGCGTGCAGGCCGATCTTGGCAGCCTCGCCGGCATGCAGCGTCTTGCCGCCGAAATTTCGGGCCGCGAGGATCGCGTGGATATTCTGGTGAACAATGCCGGGCTTGGCGTATTCGGGATATTTGTTGACGCGGCCTGGGACAAACTGGACAACATGCTGGCGGTGAACGTTGTCGCGCTGACGCATCTGACGCATTTGTTCGCGGGGCCGATGGCGGCGCGCGGCTATGGGCGGGTGTTGATGGTTGCCTCCACCGCGGCGTTTCAGCCGGTGCCGCTTTATGCGGCGTATGCCGCGACGAAGGCTTATGTGCTGTCGCTGTCGGAGGCGCTGAATGTGGAGTTTGGCAAACGCGGGGTTAAGTTTACCACGCTTTGTCCAGGGACGACGCAGAGCGAGTTTTTTGATGTGGCGGTGCAGAAGAAGTCGGCGTTTGTTGAGAAGTCAATGATGACGAGTGCGGCGGTTGCGAAGATTGGGGTGGACGCGCTGGCGGCGGGCCGGAGTGGCGGGGTGGCAGGGTTGCTGAATACGCTGATGGCGTTCAGCACGCGACTTGCGCCGCGTAGCACGGCGGCAAAGATAGGATATTTGGTTATGAAAGGGTGAGAAGGCAAAAAACATTCGCTCTTGCGGGCGCTGGCCCAACCGGTTTCAACGCCCGCAGGAGCGGAAGTTTTTTGGTTACTTTTTTTCAAAAAAGTAACTTCTTCCTTCATCCTCACTTCATACCTGCTGCAAAACACAGGAGACGCTTCGGGTCTATGCCGAGATCAGCAGCATCGATCCCGTCCCGGAGGCCTAATTGCTCGTGACGACCGGAGCCACCCAAGCATAAAAATTGATCGTCACGCCTTTCCCCTTATCCTTCGGCGTTATCAATCCGGGCAAGGCGCCCAGTGCAACAGGCACGATCGCGAGTACCGCGGCAAGTCCCGCGGACGCCGGCGCCAGCGCCGCCGCCACCGCCAGTGCTACCGTGTCCAGCAGGAACGATACTAGAATTACCACCAGCATTACCAAAATAAGTACCACCACCGCCTGAACCTGTAGTTGCTGAACCAGGCGTTCCATTTGTACTTGCAGCACTAGTGGCACCACCACCAGAACCTCCAGACAAACCGTTGCGGTTAGCAGAAATACCACCACCACCACCACCACCATCATCATCACCATCACCACCATCACCACTACTATCGCCGCTAACAGAACACCGCCGTCATCATCGCCATCTCCGAAAAGATGAACTGAACCGGCATGGCGGATGTTGCGGCAGCCGCCCTGTGGTGCGGCTTGCTAAGCCCCCGCAAAGGGGGCTTTTTTTTGTTGCCGCCTCACGCATTCAGACCGAAATACCGCCGAGCAGAGCGACCAGCTCGTCCACCAGCGCATGCAAGACGTTACGCTGGTTGGGATCGATTTAGGCAAGCATTCCTTTCACCTGCATGGGCAGGATCGGAAGGGCAAAGCGGTTTTCCGAAAGAAGGCCAGCCGCAAGCAGCTGATTGAGTTTTTCACCAATTCCCCGGCCTGCACCGTCGTCATGGAAGCCTGTGCCGGCGCGCATCACATGGCGCGCAAGATTTCGGCTTTCGGGCACCGGGTGAAGCTCATCTCGCCGCAATTCGTGCGCCCCTTCGTCAAGAGCAACAAAAACGACTTCGTCGACGCCGAGGCCATCTGCGAGGC
>PKZI01000228.1 GCA_003133005.1 Acidimicrobiaceae bacterium
CGACGTAGCCGAGAAGATCGTGGGATGGGCCGTTCGCCAACCACTCCTCGTTCATCGCCTCCAGCATCGGACGCGCATCTTCTTCTTCGACACCTCCTTGGGTGTCAATCAGTCCGAGTCCAAGCACTCGCTGCGGTGCTCGTAGTGCGGCACGCATCGAGAGAAAGCCGCCTTGGGACATCCCGACGAAGAATGCTGCGTCGATTCCCAAGTGCGTGAGAAGTTCGAGCGCGTCGTCCGCTGAATCCCAATAAGTAAAGGGTGATGTCGCAAGGGTCTCCCCAAAACCTCGTTCGTCCCAGGTGATGCAGCGGAACTCACCTGAAAGAGCAGCGACTTGAGGAGCGAACATCTCGTGGTCCATGAGAAAACCGTGACTGAAGATAACGGGAGCACCGACTCCTCCTGAGTCCTCAAAGTAGATTCGTTGACCGTTGACGTCTGCGAATGACATGCAACCCCCCGTTTTTGTGAGCAAAAGTTACCAAGCGTTGTGAAACTACTCGTAATCGACGTGCAGTGAATGGTGGCGCTCGCGTCACCGCCGCGCTCGACGTCAAGGACGCTCGAGTAAGGAGAACGCGTGCTTCGTCATCGTGAAATTAAAGGTCGGCGACTTATCTACCACGTTGAAGGTTACGTGCCCTACCTTGGCGAAGGAAGGCAGAGTAAACGGGCGTGGAGAAAGTCATGAGGCGAGGATTCGTATCCGAAAAAATCATGTCAATTGGCGACAAAGCGGTGCACGGTGTGCGCAAACATGCCCTTCGCGAAGGCGATCACTTTGGTGGGTGTCACCGCGAAAGGTAGAACTTCGGAACCATCAGCACTGAGAAAATGACCGTCGTGCGTCGCGTACTCCCAGCGTCCATCCCACTTATGACGCCAAACCTCGCCGAGCAATTCGAGAATTGCCTCATCGGTGACAAGATGGGCGTCGCCCTCGAGCACGACGTCGAAGCCCTCGTGCCAGTCGTTGCGACCGGTGGTCAAGATGACGTGAGAGTTCGTTCGCAGATTCCTCTCCTTTTGTTCGCCCTCACCTGTGGCGAAATACAGCGCGTCGTTGAGCCAGACCGCGACTACGGGGGTGACGTGGGGTCGACCGTCCGTTCGTACCGTGGTGAGCCAGAAGAGTTCAGCGACCTCAATCTCCTGTCGGGTGTCGTCCCAAGTTGTGGGCACAGCTTGGGGATCGCTGTAACGCGAATCCAACGTGGTCTCAGGTACGCGCATGGATCCCCTTACTCGTGGTCACTGTCGAATCGTCGCTGATGCTAGTGCGCGCAAACCAGTCAAGACCGGAGAAATTTTTATTTGGGACTCTTCGCCACGGCTCAATCAACGTCACGTTTGGCGCGAAGCTTCGTTGTGGATCGTGAGACTTGATTTATGCGCCAAATGCAATGCCGAAACGACACTGGTCGGGTGTCGGATGTTGCCAAGGCCGTTGAGGGACTGCCCGAAAACGCTTCGTTTTTTGAAAAGACGACGGCGAGCACAAAAGGTGCGGGAATCATCAGCCATCGGTTCGCTTCAGGTGACGGCGAATTGATGGTTATCGACGAGTGGGGGACCGCTGAGCAGTTTCATAGCTTCTTCGCGGCGAACCCGAAGATTGGTGACGTCATGGGCTCGATTGGAATGAACGGCGCACCTGTTATCTCGGTTTTTGAATCGGTCGACGGCCCGGGCACTATTTGAGATTTTCGCGACACTCGAACGTTGCAGACGAGACCGGACGCGATTGCCAGTTCGCTTAGACGCGATTAGTGACGCCTGAACCTCAACAGATAGATTGTTGCGAAAACCGCGACTATCGCGACGTTCACTATCAGCCGCGCCACGATGTGGTGTCGCAAGAAAAGAATGTCTATGACGACGATGAGGATAATCATCGTAAGTGCGTACAGGAGGCGTACCGCAATCGATGCCATTCAATCTTCTTTCGTTATTGAAAGTACGCGTACGCCTCTAAGCAGCGTAACGCAGAGGACGCTCGCCCTGGGTGACTATTGAAAAGAGCTCGAATGCTCGTGGTACCAAATGTCATAGTGGAATGTGACCGTCATTCGTTCTATTGCTTTCGCCGTCGCTCTCGCACTCGGGTCCCAATCGTGCGACGTTGCCGTTAGTAGTGCGGCGACGATAAACGCCGTCCGATTAAAGGAATGCACCACGTCATCGCTTCGAATCTCAGTACAATCCGGCGACGGGCTTCATCATGGCGTTGAACTCATAAGCTTTTCCAACGTGAGTGGCGTTTCGTGCAGGCTCTCGGGTTATCCCCTAGTGGAGGCCATTCTCGACAGCTCGCGCGAGTCCGGCGACGATGCCAGCATCTACACACCAGCTGCTCCTGGCACGTACATGAAGGCGCACGATACCCAGTGGGCGTGGGCGGGTGGCGTGGATGTCGGCGACACACCACTGAAAACTTTTGTCGCACCAGTAATCATTTTGACTCCACATAGGGGCGTAGCAACGGCAACGCTCAACTGGATTGACGGACCAAACGGTAGTGGAACCTGCCCAGCTTTCAACGATGTGATCATCGGCATTGGTGGCCGGTCGGTAACACGCTTCGTCAGGGCCTACGAGCCATTGTGTTACGAGTTCGACGTCACCCCAATCGTTGAAGGCTCGACCGGATCGATGTTCGTAAAGGCGGACTTCTCGCAAAAGGCGAACGACCTAGCCGACGCCAAGACATTCGCGTCGAGTCTGCGCACTGAGGTAGCTTCCTTGCACCACGAGCTAGTTCATCCGAAGATGTTTTCCATTACCGAACGAATGCAAGCAGCCGAATCCATACAGCAATCCTCGGAGTACATTTTGGAGGATTCGCCGTGGCCGAAGTTGAACGCGTCGCTGAAGCGCGTCGGCCAAGATTGCGATTCATTGGGCAATAACGCCATAATCAGCTTGACACAACCCGGATTCGGCCGTGCCGTGAGAAGGGACTACCTCAAACTTCTCGCGAGCCTGAGTTCGCTTGCGCGTGTTCTCTCACACGTTTCGTAAACTCGAGAACCTAAGCCAGTTTTCTCGAGCGCCTGACGTCGCGAAGGAACATGTCGTGGTCATGGTCCAGCAATCGGGAAGAATCGCGAGGATAAGTTGATCAATCTAGAGACCGTAACTGAGACAATGCGTCAAGGCGGGTTCGTCGCGGCTGACGACGAGGCTCGTGAGTTGGTCGAATGCTCGAATGGGGACGCCGTCCTTTTGGCGGCTCTCGTGGATCGTCGCATGAACGGCGAGCCGCTCGCATGGATTACTGGCTTCAGCATGTTCTGCGGCACAAGAGTCAAAGTTTCTCGCGGCGTGTACGTTCCTCGATGGCAGAGTGAACCTCTGGCCCGAAGCGCCGCTTCGCGACTGACGGTGCAAGGAGTCGCCATTGACCTCTGCACGGGTTCTGGAGCTATTGCCAAGGTCCTAACAGCCACGCGCCCCCAATCAAGAGTCGTGGCAACTGACATCGACGAGCACGCCGTGGCGTGCGCCGCAGCGAACGGCGTGGAGGTGTACCTAGGGGACCTCTTTTCACCGCTCCCTCAGGAACTCAAAGGTCGCGTCGACGTCGTCGTCGGAGTCGTACCCTACGTGCCCACGCGAAGTATGGCCCTATTGCCGCACGATACTTTCGTTTTTGAGACCGTCCTTTCGTACGACGGGGGCGACGACGGAACGGACGTCCTGCGCCGCGTCATAGGAGAGAGTCCACGATATCTTCGTTCCGGCGGAGCACTTCTTCTTGAACTCGGGGGCGACGAGGCGGAGATCCTGCAGGACGAACTCCAGCGAAATGGATTCAACGACGTCACCGTCGTCTTTGACGAAGAAGACGACGTCCGTGGAATTGAAGCGACATACGGACGCTGAGTCATCCGTATGAAAGAGTGTCGCGTTGAATCATGTACCCGGTAAAGCAAGAATGCGCTCACGCCAATGGGAGTTCATATCGATCGAGATGATCGGTGACGCGAGAACTAAAAGATCGCACTATCGAGAAATAGGTAAGAGCTCGGCGAGAGCAAGTTCGGCAGTAATTGGTACTGCGCAGACCAGCGTCCGCCGATATGAAGTCGCGGGCAGAGGTTCACCACGTCGTAGAGGCACGACACACGCACGAGACCGACGAATCCTGCGACGGCCAAAGAGAACATTAATCGACGATCGAGGATGGCGAACACGATGAGTCCGTTTGCAAGAAGAAGGAGAGATCGCATACCGTGGATCGTGCCTCGCCGACTTTGCACTGCTACTCTCGACGCGTGACGCACACCGTCAATTGGTCCGACCCCCTCGTAATTGCTGCATCGCGGGACATTGCCGCACCTGTCCATGAGATTTTTAGTGTGTTGCGTGATCCGAGGCGTCACCACGAGTTCGATGGCTCTTCAATGGTCCGCGACTGCGATGCCTTACCAATCGAATCAGTTGGTCAGTCGTTTGTCATGCGGATGCATAATGAGGAATTCGGCGATTACGAGATGCGAAACGACGTCGTCGAATTCGCCCTTAATCAGGCGGTCACGTGGGCGCCCAACCGTCACGATATCCAAGAGGAGTCTTGGAACCATCGATGGGGCTGGCGACTTAGGCCCATCAGCGACACGACATTAGTCACGGCTTTCTTTGATTGCACTCGTGTGCCAGAAGATGCTCTTCAAATTTTGGAAAACGGAGAGTGGGCGCGGCCGATTCTCGTACGAAGCCTCGAACGACTGAAGGCTCTCGTCACCGAATAATTCAATGAATGTTCGAGATGGCCTCCTCTGAATTCATGCGACGACGACGCCGCTCAGATTCGAAGTTTCAAGCCAGGGTGTTGTGGGAACGGGCGTGTCTCGCGTTCCAAACGTGGGCAGCAAATTGCACAATCGCCACCGAAATACAAGCGATAACGAAGGATCCTATGACGTCGATTGGGTGATGGATTCGAGACACCACGCGGGCCCAACCAATCAGGACGGCAATCACTAATAGGAGTGAGCCGGTGGAACGTGAATAGAGCAGTATGACAAATCCAAGAAATGAAGCCGCCAAAGCATGATCCGAGGGAAAGCCGTTATCGGGGGCGTGCGCAAAGTAAGGAACAACGTGCTCGCTCACAAAGGGCCGAGTGTCGTAGTAGACACGCCCCGCCACTTGCGCCAGTCCCTCTGCAATGGCGCCTCCAACCACCACCCGCCAGCCGAGTGCGATCTTTTCTCTCGTCGACGCCCGCAACCAGAACACTGCGGCGATCAGCAGACTGAGGAAGATAAAGTACTTCGCGATAAAGACAACCACTCCGTGCATCAAATGAGTCTAAGAGAGTTACGGTGCGTCACAGAAAAGCATTGTGCACGTTCTTGTAAAATGAGGCGAGGAAAGGAAGGGAGGAGAAAAATGAAAACAATGACTTGTCAACAATTGGGTGGTCCGTGCAATCACGCTCACCACGGGGAGACCGCCGATGAGGTGATCAAGTTACAGGATCGGCACCTTAAGGAAGTGGTCGCGAGTGGTGACAAGGACCACGAACAGGCCTTGAAGGAGATGAAGGGTCGATGGAAGAATCCACTCAAAGGAATGGGCTGGTATAAGAACGCCAAGAGTGACTTCGCAGCTCTTCCCGAGGAGTGAACTGAGGCTGCATGCTCTCTTGCCTACGAGCGTGACTGAATGCAAAGAAATGTGTTGGCCCGAAGTGGAAGTGCGTGAATCGGGTTGGAACGGTTCTGTTGTAGGCGAAGTCGCGTCTCTTGTCACGTGGTTTCCGTCCCTTCTTCTTCCGTTGAAGGACGCCTTGGTCGTGTTTCGAGATCCTTACCGTCACGAGGCGATGGTGGCGTAACCTGCGTGATGTGATGGCTCCTAGCGTGTCTTGATGCGACATCATCACCACAACGATGCTTCGAACGAAGTCCATTCGAGTAGTGATCGACGATACGTTCTCATGGCACTGGGTCTCATTAGCGGGTTCTTTGTTGCGGAAGTGGTGACCGCTGCTCTCGGCAATTCACTCGTCTTGTTCGCCGACGCCGGTCACATGCTGACCGACATTGGGGCACTGGCGTTAAGCGCGTGGGCGATTCGCCTAGCGAATAGCCCAGCGCACGAACGCTGGACCTACGGACTTAAGCGCGCGGAGATCCTCGCTGCTGCGATAAACGCCATCGTGTTGGTCGTCGTCGCCATACTTATAGGGGTGGTAGCGGTGCGTCGTCTGATCGCACCGCAACACGTCACTGGTGGTCTTGTCTTCGCAGTCGCAATCGTCGGCGTTGCCGTCAATCTGCTGGCGACGTGGGTACTCGCGAAGGCGAATCGACGGAGCCTCAATCTTCGTGCGGCGTACGCGCACATTGTGACAGATCTCTACGCCTTTGTCGGTACGGCAACGGCGGGACTCGTGATACTCATTGCCCATTGGCGCGAAGCGGACTCGGTCGCGGCACTTCTCGTCGGTGTCCTCATGGTCGCCACGGCGTGCGATTTACTGCGCGATTCAGCTCGAATACTTCTTCAAGGCACCCCGGAGGATCTGAATCTTCGCGACGTACGCCAACGGTTGGTCGAGGTCGAGCACGTCCTTGACATCCACGACCTGCACGCTTGGACCCTCACTTCTGGTTCCACGACACTTTCGGCGCACGTCATTGTAGAAAGCGAGTGCTTTGACACTGGCCACGCCCCTCAAATTCTTGACTCGCTGCAGGTATGTCTCTTGGAGCAGTTTGGCGTCTCGCACGCCACTTTCCAACTGGAGCCGCCCACGCACGCGTCGCACGAAGATGACATTCATCAATAGTTTCGGCGGTTCAGTAAGTGTCGCACTCGTTGCGCCAGTCCGTATAATCCGCCTATGGGTCTTCGAGGCAGAANNGCCAGAGGCGTCTAGGCGCAGCACTGATGCTGGTACTTGCTGGCGTCGCGTCGAGCCCGCTGTTTTCCGCGCCTGCGGGGGCCAGTCCACCGGCTCTACAAGCCTGCACCGCGAACAACGTGAAAATAAGCACCGTGTTTTTGGGCGAGGCGAATGGTCATGAGCTCGAAGCCTTCAAACTACGCAATACGGGTTCGTCGACGTGCGGGTTGCAAGGTTATCCTGAGCTGACCTTTTTTACCGCCTCGCGGTTGGATTCACGCATCGAGGTGGTCCACGACGCCTCCGGTTACGCCGACGTCACTCCTCGATTGCTCGCGATCGGCCCCCAAGACGTGGTGTCTTTTGGTCTGAGTTACCGCAACACCATCATGACGTCGCCCTCGTTCGCCAAGGATTGCCAGGTCGAGAGTATTCTCATCGATCTTCCCCTCGCACCGACGTCCTCGGGAGATTTTGCCTACCACCAGAGCTTTAACGCCTGTGAGGCGGGCAACGTGGTCGCGATCACGCCTGTTGAGGCGCGAACTTTGCCGAAGCGGGCGACGGCGTAACTTTTAACCGCCCGTCGGCGACTGCTCGCCGCAGAGTTCATTCGAGTCCAATCAACTATGAAGCCGTGCGGCGAGCGTCGTTCCGCTGAGGGGTGTCGCGCGGCGGTGTATGGTAACTCGTCACATCAACGATATGGAAATGACCGGCGTTTCCATATCGAGTGAGGGTTGGGGGGACGAGACGCGAGTGCGACACGAGCGACAAGTAACCACGGAGATGATTCTCAACGACCCCAGTCGCGCCGCGTCGCTCTTCTTCCTCGCTGGGGGGCTCGCTGGTCTCTCCGTGCTTCCTGATTGGCACGGGACACATAATTCTTTGCCAGCGCTATTTCTGCTGATCGGCTGCGCGTTCATTTTCTCGGCAGCGCTGTGGTTTTTGCGCGACGAAATAACTCTGGGTGGGCTTCAAGTGTTCATGCTTCTTGCGGTTGTTGCCGTTTGTCTGGCGAACTCAATCGAACCACGACCTGATGCGAATATCGGCGTGCTGTACGTGTGGGCGGCGGTCTACTCCGCTGTGTATTTCTCCCGAAACGCCCTCATCTTCCAGAATGTCTGTGCCGGCGTTGGCTATCTGATCGTCCTATTGGCCGCCCATGAGCAGAGCGAATTGCTCTTTTCTTCGTGGATCTTCGTCACTGGGACGTGTGTCCTACTGAGCACAATTATCTACGGATTGGTAGGTATCTTCCGAAGGATCAGTCGCGAAGACCCATTGACGCGCTTGGCAAATCGACGTAGTTGGGATGAACGTCTCGAGGAAGAAATTGGACGGGCTCGTCGGACTAATCTTCCACTTTCCATGATCGCGATCGACATCAATAACTTCAAGAGCGTGAACGACCGCGATGGACATCAAGGGGGCGACCGAGTCTTGCGGAAATTCGCCAATGAATGGCTTGAAGCCGTGCGGGGGAGTGGTGACTTCGTGGCACGACTCGGCGGCGATGAGTTCGCGGTCTTNNTACGAGAATAAGCCGCGCTGACTACTTCTCGCGCTTTTTCCGTCAAGATCGTACGCAACAGTCCATCGGAAATCTGCACGTGGATAGAACAACAGTAGAAAAACCTTACGAATCCGAACAGTCTTAAATTGTTCGGTGCTTGGTTATTACAATCCTGTTGCAATTTTAAACATTCGACGTTTACGAGTTTGATGGTTGATGGACCTGCGTGCTCTAAAAGCAACCGTCGACCGATGCGGTCTATGTGATCTAGATATTCAGAGGGGCGACACCGAAATTCGCTGGTGCGCTGAGGTTTCGCCTTCGCTTCA
>PKZI01000223.1 GCA_003133005.1 Acidimicrobiaceae bacterium
GGGTGCGACCAATTGGTTCATCCGTATTCCCTACATAACTGAGGGCTTCATCCAGGGTCTCTTGGGGTCAGCCGTCGCCATCGTGGCGGTAACGGCGCTGCACACGTGGTATCCGCTGCACAACGAGTTTCAGCTCAACACGAATGCGCTGCTTGGTACCAATGCCGTTGTACTTGTGGTGGGCGTGGTGATTGGCTCCGTCGGGTCAGCGATCGCGATTCGACGTTTCCTCGACGTGTAACTGATCGTCGTACTTCACCGTTTCGTCCAACATTTTTTTCAATGCGCGAGTGGAGTGAATCCTGTGTCCCAGTCGTTATCGAACTAGGAAAAACGCGGTTGTGGTGACTCGGGGATGACGCGCGGGAACTCAGGTTTGTCGTGCAGCAATCGTGTGAACGCACCGGCGAGACCTTCGGGGTCGAGACCCAACTCCGCTAACAGTGCGTCGGGACGGTGCTGTTCGAGGTAGGCACGCGGGATACCGAGAATTCTCGTCGAGGGGAAGGGACGGTCGAGCTCTTGTGCTCGGTTTCGGATGGCGGACACCATGAGGGTCCCCGCGCCACCGTGGCGTGTGCCGTCTTCGACGGTGAGAATTCGATCGTGAGCCAACGCGTCATCGATCATCTGGGGGTCCGGCGGCAGTACTCGCACGTCGTAGAGCGTCACTCGCTCGCGGTCGACACCCATCCGCTCGAGTGCCGCAAGACTATTAGGTGTCATCTTGCCAACGGCGAGAACGCAAAGAGAGCCGTCGCCGTGCTCGACGAGGCGCGCCTTCAAACCTTCACCGATGCGACCATCGAATGGCTTGGGAAGAGTCTTCGGAAAGCGGATCGCGGTCGGACTCGACATCGACAGGGCGGTCGCCATCATCTCGGGGATCTCCTCGGCGCTCGACGGTGCGAAGATCGTCATGTTGGGAATCTCGAGACACAACGCCATGTCGAGAATTCCGTGGTGACTTGGTCCGTCATCTCCCGTAATCCCCGCACGATCGAAGACGAAGAGAACCGGGAGATTCAAGAGACCCACGTCGAGGTGCGCCTGGTCGAACGCGCGCGAGAAGAACGTTGAGTAGATCGCGACAACTGGTTTCAATCCACCCATGGCCATACCAGCCGCTGCAGTGACGGCATGCTGTTCGGCGATGCCCACGTCGAAGAAGCGTGTGGGGAATCGATCTTGGAATTCGAGAAGCCCGGTGGGCCCCGCCATCGCGGCCGTGATAGCCACGATGCGGTCGTCGGCACTCGCGAGCGCGATGAGCGAACTTGAAAAGGCTTGTGTGAACGACTGCGGAGCGACCTCTTCATCGTTGAGTCGAGGGGGAAGTTTGTAGTCGTGCATTTTAAGATCATCAGCGGTCGCCGGTTCGTAGCCGCGACCTTTTTCGGTGAGTACGTGCACGACAATGGGGCCGTCCCACTGGGCGGCACTCTTAAGAACGGTCTCGAGTTGTTCGATGTTGTGCCCGTCGACTGGACCGACGTAACGAACACCCAAGTTCTCGAAGAACGTATGTGGTGTGACCATCCCTCGAACGACTGAAGTGAAGCCGTCGATACCCATGTACGCGGCCCTACCACCCGGGAGTCGCGGGATAAGGCTACGAAAGCGTTCGCGCAGTGTGAGATAGGTCTTGTTGAGACGAAGTGTCGTGAGCGACGTCGACAGTTTCGAAATTGTCGGCGCGTAACTGCGACCGTTGTCGTTTAAGACAATGACCACACGTTGATTTGAAACACCGAGGTTGTTGAGCGCCTCGTACGCCATGCCGCCCGTCAACGAGCCGTCGCCCACAATCGCCACGACATTTCGTTGACCCCCGTGGCCCACCAGTTCTCTTTTGTGTTCGAGGGCAACCGAGAGGCCGTGCGCGTACGACAGAGCGGTCGAGGCGTGCGACGACTCAATCCAGTCGTGTTCGCTTTCGGAGCGATTGGGGTAACCCGAGAGGCCGCCGCGCTGACGCAGTGCCTTAAAACCGTAGCGGCGACCCGTGAGCAGCTTGTGAACGTATGCCTGGTGACCCGTATCCCATAAGAAAACGTCCTTTGGCGACTCGAAAACGCGATGCAACGCGATCGTGAGTTCGACCACACCGAGGTTCGATCCGAGATGCCCGCCGGTCGTCTTCACCGTCGAAATGATGAACTCACGGATTTCCGCGCTCAACTTGTTGAGTTCTTGATACGTGAGACCCTGCAGGTCCGCGGGTGTCTCGATTGACGGCAGAATCACAGCGCCATCCTACTTCTGGGTAACCTGCTTCAATCTCCATGCGCAGGCGCAACCGTCGCCGAGATTTCTCAATCACGGCGACGGTTGGGACCGACGGAAGCGACTGCCTAGCTGACCAGTCGGTAGACGACCGAGACTTGATCGGTCACGGTCTGGGTTCCCGGCTCGACGGGCACGGGGGACGTGACCTTCACGCCAGAAGCGTTGTACTGCAGGGGCAGGGGCGACGTTGAGCCACTTGAGGACTCGTTGTCGGTGACACTCGCGATGGAGCCTACGGTCTCACCGGCGGCCTTGGCGATGTCCTTGGCCTCGGCGAGTGCATTCTTCATCGCGGCCGTGCGGGCCTTCTGGTAGAGAGAATCCTGGTTCGAGATCGAGTACGTGAGACCGCTTAACTGCACGCCATTGCCTGCGGCGTTCGTCGCCGCGTCGAGTGCGGTGCCGGCCTTGCTGATTTGGTGAAGAGTCACGTTCAGTTCATCCTCGGCGGTGTAGCCAGTGACGACACCATTGTTGTTGGTGTTTTGGTAGATGTTTAGACCAGTCGTCTGCAGGTTCTTCTTGGTGACACCACTTGCGATCAGTGCCGCTTCGAGTTTTGCCACGCGCGCGTTATTCGCGGCGAGCGCCGCTGACGCGTTCTTCGCTACGCTGCTCACGCCGACTTGAAAGCTCACCGTGTTTGGTGTTCCCGTCGCCGTACCCGTCCCCGTGACGGAGACTGTGGAGTGCGATGTCGAGGAGGTGCTGCGTCCGAGCACGATGGCGCTCAGGATGTCGCCGACGAAGACGAGAACGCCGATGACGAGCAAAACGACCAGAAGAAACCGTCGTCCTCGGCGCCACGCCGCACGACGCGCTTCTGGGCTGTGGTCGTGGTCATGTTCGTGGTCGTGATTCTGTTCATCTTTACTCATTTGTTCTCCTTCACTTCGTGGTTCCTACGACGCCGTAGGTTGCGATGACATCGCACGTGATCGCATCAAAGCGCTCACGCCATTGACTACAGCACACGAAGTGGTCAAACTTAACTGCTTCTTACGCCAATAGTGTTACGACTTCATGTCAAAACTCGAAAGAAACGCGGGTTTTGGTGAAAAGAATATGGAGCCCCACGATACGCTGACTCCCATGTCTGAAACTCTCGTTAGTAAGGAAGTCCTCGAACTCACGCTCTCTGAAGCGCTCACGCGTGGTGGTGAATTCGCCGAAGTGTTCGTCGAAGATCGCGCCACCACTTCAGCGGTCTTGGACCAGCGTCGAGTCGAAGAACTGAGTTCCGGGCGTGACCGAGGTGCGGGAATACGTGTCGTGGTTGGTGACACGACTGGTTTTGCGCACACGGCAGATCTTTCAGAAAAAGGGTTGCGCGAGGCGGCACGTTCCGCGGCGGCCGTCGCGCGCGAAGGTGGTGGGGGAGTGCGCGAAGTGTCATTGCGCTCACTTTCGAATTACCCCACGCATGCAATGACGCTGCCGGGCGACGTGGACAAGGCGAGGAAGATCGAACTTCTGCGACACGCCGACGACGTCGCTCGCTCCGAAGGCTCCTCGATCACTCAGGTCCAAGTTGCGCTCGGTGACTCGAGTCGACGCTTCGTCGTCGCGAATTCAGACGGCGTGTTCGCCGCTGACCACCAAATACGTACGCGATTTAATATTTCCTGCGTCGCCACAGGTGACACCGGCATGCAGACGGGCTATCGACCAATTGCGGGCACCCGAGGGTTTGAACTTCTCAGCGAAGGTGCCGTCGAAGAAGCGGCCCGCGGTGCGGCGAAGCAAGCGATTACGAAACTCGCAGCGCGGCCCGCTCCATCGGGGGATCTGCCCGTGGTGCTCGCGGGAGGTTCGGGGGGAATCTTGTTCCACGAAGCGTGCGGTCACGGTCTTGAGGCCGACGCCATATTAAAGAACGCGTCGGTCTACGCGGGAAAAGTCGGCCAACAAGTCGCCAGTCCGCTCGTTACCCTGGTCGATGACGGGACCGTCACGGGTGAATGGGGCTACCTCGCCGTGGACGATGAAGGACGACCAAGCGCACGAAACGTGCTCATTGAAAATGGCATCCTGACCGACTACATGTGGGACTACTTGCGCTCTCGCAAGGAAGGACGTGCCTCTTCGGGGAACGGGCGTCGCCAGAGTTACCAACACCTTCCAATGGTGCGCATGACCAATACGTATCTCCTCGAAGGAACCTCGGACGCCGACGAGATCATCGCTCAAACGCCACGAGGCGTGTACGTCGCCCAACTCGGAGGAGGACAAGTCAATACTGCGACCGGTGACTTCGTCTTTGGCATGACGTCAGCGTTCTTAATCGAAGACGGCAAGATCACTGCACCCCTTCGTGATTGCAATCTCATTGGCAATGGGCCCGAGGTGTTACAGCGCGTCGACGCCGTCGCCAACGATTTTTCCATGACGCCGGGTACGTGTGGCAAGGATGGCCAACAGGTCCCAGTGGGTACCGGGCAAGCAACGATGCGCCTCACGAGTGTGACGATAGGCGGCACTGCCGCGTGAGTACGTTGATCGAACGGGCCGAACGGATTCTTGAGTCGGCCCAGAGCGGCGAAGAGATCGAAGTCTTCCTGTCGAGTGGCGTGGATACTGAGATTCAGGCCTACCAGGGGGCAATCGAGAACCTTTCTACTGCGAGTTCCTCGGGGATCGGTATCAGGGTCCTGCGCGACGGTGCCGCGGGTGCCCAAGTTGGTACGGCCTGGTCGGGTTCGCTCGATGCCGACGCGATTGACGACGTCCTTCGCGAGGCTCGCGACAATGCGCGTTTTGCGACCGAGGACGAGTATCTCGCCTTCGCGCGCCCCGACGGTGTCGAACCCGTTCGCCTTGACTTAGTGGACCGCTCCGTGCAGTCAACGCCACTTGACGAGAAGATCGCCATGGCAATCGAATTGGAGCGTCTCGTGCGCGCGGGCGACACCAGGATTCGTCAGGTGGATTCGGCGAACTATTCGGACTACATCGCCGAAGCGGTGATTGTGTCGAGCGCGGGGATCAAGGCGGCCTACGAGCGTTCGGGTGCGTACGTGTCGGTGGAGGCCATTGCGAGCGATGGTTCAAACGACCAGACGGGTTGGGGTCTGAGCGCCGGGCGCGCGCCGGGCGATCTCAATATCACTGAAGCGGCCGATGACGCGATTTCGCGCGCCACTCGCATGCTCGGCGCGGTGAAGGCGCCGTCGCAACGCTGCACCGCGGTCTTTGATCCCCGAAGTGCCGCGACACTCCTGGCGATTGTCGGAAGCGCGTTGAGCGGCGAAGCGGTGAACTACGGTCGCTCGTTCTTCGCCAATCGAATTGGCGAAGACGTGGCGTCACCGCTTTTCACCTTGGTCGATGACCCCACCGATAAGCGACATTTTTCAGCGAGCGTCTTTGACGGCGAGGGTCTCGCGTGCCGTCGCAACGTGCTCATTGAAGGTGGGCAACTCAAGGCGTTCGTGTACGACACGGTGTCCGCCAAGCGCGCGGGCACGACGTCGACTGGTAGTGCGGTACGTGGTGGTATTGCCGGTTCGCCGTCGGCGGGATGTCGAGCCCTCCAATTGGCAACCGGTGACCTCGACCAGGCAGAAATCTTCCGGCGTGTGGGTAATGGCATCTTTGTTGAGTCGCTCACCGGTGTGCATTCGGGGGTCAATCCGATTTCTGGCGACTTCTCCGTTGGCGTGACCGGTCTGATGATTCGCGATGGCGAACTCGCCGAGCCGGTTCGTGAGATCACGGTTGCGTCGACCCTTCAGCGCATGCTCTTGGACATCGTCCTCGTGGGCAACGACGTCAAGTGGCTGCCGAGCAGCGCGGCGGGCCAGTCGCTCGCGATCGAAGGAATCGCGGTCTCGGGTTCCTAGTCAGAACTTGACGTGGTGCCGCTTTTTTCTACCGCGGGAGTCGGTGCGGGCGTGGCCGCTGGTTCGGCGGGCGCGGAGGTGCTGGGCGTCGACGAGGGCGTCGTACTAGAGGACGAGCCGCGGCTGTCGGTCTTGTAAAAGCCACTGCCCTTAAAGACAATGCCCACGGCGGAAAAGACCTTGCGTAAAGTGCCACCACAGTTCGGACACACCGTAAGGGGCGGGTCGGCAAACTTCTGGACCGCTTCGAGCCTCTGGTGACAGTCCTGGCACTCGTATTCATAGGTTGGCATTGGGGCTCCTGCGGGGCACGACGACGGTGCCATTCTACCGACCAGCGGATAAGGCCCTGTCGGTAGATAAGTAGCATTGACCCGTGGACGACTTCCACCAACTACGAAGAACGGCGCTGAACGGGGCCTTCCCACGTGATCTCGGGCCCTCCGAAGTCACCGCGCGCCGCGCACTGGCGCGTTGTCGAGTGAACATGCAAGCGGCAACGACCGCGAGTGTGGCGGCGAACGCCATGAACAAAGGTGACGTGTTGGCAACCGCGCGCGTCGCGGGAATTCAAGCGGCGAAACAAGCGGCCTCGTTGCTCCCAATGTCGCATCCCGTGCTCGTGGGCAATGTGTACGTGAACTTCGTGATTGCCGACACGCACATCGAGGTCGAGGCGAGCGTCGACACGGTCGACCGCACGGGTGTTGAAATGGAAGCGCTCACTGCGGTGACGGTGGCGGCGCTCACGATTTATGACATGTGCAAGTCGACGGACCGAACGATGACCATTGAAAACGTTGCTCTGTGGGAGAAGTCCGGAGGTCGTTCGGGCACCTGGCGGCGCGAAGAGGCACTTCTCGAAGCAGAGAAAAAGACCTCCCTCTGAAAATCGAGTGCCGCAGTGACGTCCCCCGTGGCGCGCCGCTACCTTTGGAGGTTGTGAGGGACGAGATTCGATGAGCACCATTCGAGGGGGAGTAGAGCAAAGTCGCGAACGACTGGTGGCGCTCGTGCTCTTGTTGCAACGTGCCTGGACCGATGGCAGGCCCCTTACGCAGGAAGAAATAGTTCGCGACCTCAAAGTCGACGAATACCCCGTCTCGTCAAAGGGGCCCAAGAAAGTTCGCGCCTACGAAGGAAATGAAGGTGCTGTACGTCAGAAGTTCGAGCGCGACAAGGCGAAAATCCGTGATCTGGGCTTTGACATCGAGACGGTGACGTTGCCTGACGACAGCGTTGGCTACCGGATCGACCCTTCGAGCGGTTACGCGCCGGTGATTCACTTCAGCGAGGACGAGCAGCGCGTCGTCCAGTTCAGCCTTCGGTTTTGTGGTTTTGGCACGTCGGGCGCCTTCAGTGTCTTTAACGAAACGCCGGCGGGTGAGGGCGGACTGGCCTTCTCCGCGTATTACACCCCGGTGGTGCGAGCTCTTAAAACCCATCGGGCGCTTCGCTTCACGTATCAATCGTCCACCAGCAAGGAACGGTTGGTCGATCCCCTCGTGATCCGGTTCTTTAATGGCGTGTCGTACCTCGTGGCGCGCGTACGTGACACCAACGAAATCAAGGGTTACCGCTTCTCGCGCATCACGAGCATGCCCGAGGTGCTCGCATCGACCTTCACCGTGGACGACGAACTACTGAGCCTGGCCAAGGCCTGGCGCGCCGAGTTTCAAAAGGCACCATCGCCCATTGACGTGGTGGTGACCACGAACGCCGACTACGCAAAGTTGCTCGTTGCTCAATATCCCGAGGCGCTCGCGGCAAAGAAGAAGGAAGGCAAGGTCGAAGTTGGGATCTCCTTTGCGAGCCCCAGGGCAGCCCTTCGTTTCGTGCTCGAAGCCGCGGAACGAGTGAGGTTACAAAGTCCGAAGTCGTTGCGCCAAGAGCTCGAGGAGTGGCTCAAGAGCGTCAACAAGGGTACGACACCTGATGTCGACACGCTTTCGTTTCCAGCCTCCGGTCCCAACGACGTGTTGGGCGAAACCCTCCAGTTATTGCACGCTGTCTATCTCTCGGAGGATGGTCTTCGGATAAGTGAACTCGCGACGCGATTCAACATGAGTCCTGATCACGTACGACTGATCATGGACCGTCTTTCGTCACTTGAACCCATGGCGGAATCAAACGATGGCTCGGAGCTCTTTCCCGCGCACGTCATAAAGGACTGCGATGATTGGGACCACGAGGACACCGACGACTCGACGTATCGCGCGGACTTCGTCGACGAACTAGATGAGCCGTCGGCGCTGATGTGGCGAGATCTCTTTGAGCTCAATGTCGCGCTGCATGAAGCCTCGCGGGTTTATACCGATCCGGCGATCTACTCGGCGATCGAAAAGATCGAAGAGGTCGCCAGTCAATTCGTCCAGGTCGACTTGGCGGACGAATCGATGTTGCGCCAAGTCCAGCAGGCCGTTGATGGACACGAGCAAATCACGATCCTCTACACGCCCGGTTATTCCGAGGAGACGCGCGAACGCGTCATTGAGCCACGCGAACTCAAAGTCCTGAATGGCCACAGTTACGCCCGCGCGTACTGCACCACGCGAAAGTCCTGGCGAACGTTTCGAGTCGATCGCATCAGCGACGTACTCGCACGTTCGTCGGTCACTGACGAGCGACCCAAGGATGATGTCGTGAACTGGCTCACTCAGGTGGGCGACGAAGGCGACGAGGTCGTCGTCATCGTCGAAGCCTACGCGCGCTATCTG
>PKZI01000225.1 GCA_003133005.1 Acidimicrobiaceae bacterium
CGAAACCCTCGGACACCGCGAGTTACGCCATGCATCATCTCGTGTCGGATCTTCAAGCAATTATTGAGAACGTGGGCGCCGAGAAGGTGTCGCTCGTTGGCCACGATTGGGGATCGAACCTCGCATGGATCGCTACTGCGTTTGTGCCCACGTCGGTCGAGCGACTGGTCGCGATCTCGGTGGGTCACCAAACNNAGATGGTGAAGAGTTTTTACATGTTGCTGTTCGCGCACGAGGGTATAGGCGAGGCCTTCCTTCGTCGCGACGACCACGAGGCACTTCGCACCTGGCTCGGTCATCCTCGCGCCGAAGCGGTGATTGAAGAACTCGAGCGCGACGGCCAGATGTCCGCGCACTTGCAGTGGTATCGCGCGAATATTCCCCCCACCGCCTTCGTCGCCAAACCTCGCAAGCTACCTCTCGTCCAAGTGCCCACCATGGGCATCTGGTCAAATCGCGACCCGGTGTTGGGCGAGGCGCAGATGAAGAACTCGGAGGCGTACTGCACGCACGGATTCACCTACGTGCGATTCGATGACGTCGGTCACTGGATTCCAATCGATGCCGCTCCGCAACTCGTCGCCGAACTTGTGAACTTTCTGCCGAGCCCGTCGCGCGCGGCATAATCAGTTCTGTAGTGGGCTGCTAGAACCTTTGTATGAAAATTGCTGTTTTTAGAGAGTCGCGCCCCGGAGAGACGCGCGTCGCTCTAACACCCGAGGCCGTCAAGGCGTTGACGAATGACGGTTGGCAAGTCGTTGTCCAACGTGGCGCGGGTCTTCGCGCACACTTCAGTGACGACGCCTATCAAGCAGCGGGCGCCACCATCGAGGACGGGCCCACCGGCGACGTGAACGTGCGAGTGAATCCCCCCACGCTCGACGAGGTGAAACTACTTCCCGAGGGATCACTGCATCTCTCGTTTCTCTCACCCCTGCTTTCGCTCGATGTCGTCAAGGCATTGGTGGCGAGAAAGATAACGGTGCTTTCCTTTGACCTCTTGCCGCGAATCTCCAGGGCCCAGTACATGGACGCGTTGTCGAGCCAGGCGACGGTCTCTGGTTATCGGGCGGCTCTCGCGGGTGCGACGTATTTCGACCGTTTCTTTCCGCTTCTCACGACCGCCGCCGGTACTATTCGCCCCGCCAAAGTGTTAGTGATGGGGGTGGGCGTCGCGGGACTCCAGGCAATCGCGACCGCGAAGCGACTCGGTGCCAAGGTTCGCGCCTACGACGTTCGCTCCGCCGCCAAGGAAGAGGCCGAATCCGCGGGGGCGGTCTTCGTGAAGCTGGGCGTCACCGCGGACGCCGCCGGAGGCTACGCGCGAGAACTCACTGACGAGGAACGCGCCCAGCAGCAGGCGGCGCTGCTGAGCGAGGTTGCGGGCGCCGACATCGTGATCACGACCGCCGCCGTGCCCGGACGCAAGGCGCCGATTTTGTTGACGACCGCCATGGTCGAGGCCATGGGTGAAGGTTCCCTCGTCATCGACATGGCCGCCGACGGTGGCGGTAACTGCGAGCTCACGAAGCCCGGCGAAGTCGTCGAGCACGGGGGCGTGCGCGTCGTAGGTCTCAGTAATCCGCCCGCCGAAATGGGTTCACACGCAAGTTTCATGTACGCCAACAACGTGCTGAAACTGCTCGCACTGTTCGGTTCAAAGGGCGTACTGAGTCCCGACTGGAACGACGAAGTCGTTATCGGGGTGACGGTGGCGCGTGACGGAAAGGTCAATCACGCGCCGAGCGCCGTGGCACTCGGTGTCGAGCACGTGGCGATCGTTCCCGACGTGAAGGAGAACGCCTGATGGGTAACACCCTCTTGCAATACGCGACGGTACTGATGCTGAGCATCTTCGTGGGTATCGAGATCATCTCTAAGGTGCCGAGCATCTTGCACACGCCACTCATGAGTGGCTCGAACGCGATTCACGGCGTCATCCTCGTTGGTTCGATGTTGGTGCTGGGCGCGGCGAACACGAACCTCGAAGAGGTACTCGGTTTTCTTGCGGTGCTGCTCGCCACGCTCAACGTCGTAGGTGGTTTCGTGGTGACGGATCGCATGCTCCAGATGTTCAAGCCCAAGACCAAGGTCGCGCCCAAGGACACCGATGAGGTCGCCAAGTGAGTCGTGAAACACTGATTGACCTCCTCTACCTCTTTTCGGCGACCACGTTCGTGCTCGCCCTGAAGGGTCTCGGCAGTCCCAAGCGCGCCCGCTACGGCAACATGCTCGCGGCCTTCGGGATGCTGGTGGCGATCGTCGCGACGTTCTTCAAGTACGTCGACGGGCATGCGCTGCACCACGTAGGACTCATTTTGCTCGCGATGTTGATCGGCGTGCTCGTCGCGGTACCGGTGGCGCGCTTCGTCAAGATGACGGCCATGCCCCAGCTGGTGGCGATCTTCAACGGTGTGGGTGGTGGCGCGGCGTCCTTGGTGTCGATCACCGAATTCGTGCACATCAAGTCCACGCATCCCGCGACCTACGTCACGCTCGAAGTGCTGCTCGGTGTACTCATTGGGACCGTGTCGTTCTCGGGCTCGGCCATTGCGTTCGCCAAACTGCAAGAACTGATGACCGGTCGACCCGTGACCTACCCGGGCCAGCAGTTCATCAACGCGCTCGTCGGTGCAGCGGCACTGGTGTTGATTGTCATCATTCTCGTGCAGGGATCGACGGTACTGCTGTGGATTCTTCTGTTGCTCGCCTTCGTCCTCGGTATTGCCTTCGTGTTGCCCATTGGCGGGGCGGACGTGCCGGTGTTGATCTCACTGCTCAACTCCTTTACTGGACTCGCGGTCGCGGCGTCGGGCTTCACGCTCGGTTCGAATTTATTGATCGTCGCGGGAACGCTCGTGGGCGCGTCGGGCATCCTGCTCACGCGCCTCATGAGCAAGGCCATGGGCCGAAGTCTGTCGAACGTGTTGTTCTCGGCGTTCGGTTCGGTGATCACGGCGTCGGGCGACGCGGTGCGCGAAGATGGTCGCACCGTCAAGTCCGGCAGTCCCGAAGACGCCGGGGTCATGTTGAGTTACGCCAGCAGCGTCGTGATCATTCCCGGCTACGGCCTCGCGGTCGCCCAAGCCCAGCACGTCGTGCGCGAGCTCGCCGAGGAATTGGAAAAGAAGGGCATCACGGTCGTCTTCGCCATCCACCCGGTGGCGGGTCGCATGCCCGGTCACATGAACGTNNGCCGAGGCGAACGTGCCGTACGAGCAGTTGATCGAGATGGACGAGGCGAACACCGACCTCGCCACCGCCGACGTGGCACTCGTGGTGGGCGCGAATGACACCGTCAATCCCGCCGCGACCGACGACAAGACGTCGCCGATCTACGGTATGCCGATCATTCACGCGGACCTGGCCGAGAACGTGTTGTTCCTCAAACGATCGATGCGACCGGGTTTCGCGGGCATTGAGAATGAGTTGCTCTACAACCCCAAGACGACGCTTATCTTCGGTGACGCGAAGGACACACTCACCAAGATTCTCGCGACCGTCAAGACGAGTTAGTTCGCGCCCGTCACGGTGAGCCGTGTGGTGAAAAAATTGAGTACGTCTTCGAGTGCTTGACGCGTCGGTGAACCTTCTGCGTCGGAGTAGTCCTCGGTGAGCACCGAGTGCGCGGCCTTTCGATAACCCCAAGGGTTTCCTGGCGACGAATCAATCTCGACGCCAATGAAGTTCTCGCCGAGTTCCGCGCGCAAGTGGACGAACTTCTCCGCGGGCGAACCCTTGTCGCCAGTGAAACGCATACCCATTACACAAAGTCCCTCATTCGCCCGCCGTTTGATGATCGCGAGGTCACTGGACGAGATACCCAGGTCACCCTTTCTTTTTGCGCCCACGGGAAGCGGTAACCCGGGTTGACTGAGAATTGGTGCGAGCATCACGTCGTCCACGCTCATCGCGAGTGCGAAGCCGCCAGTGAGACACATGCCCACGGCCCCGACGCCGGGACCCCCGCACGCCTCGTGCTCGTGGAGTGCGAGCGC
>PKZI01000105.1 GCA_003133005.1 Acidimicrobiaceae bacterium
TCGATCTCGGGCTATCACATCCGAGAGGCGGGCTCGACCGCCGTTCAAGAGATCGCCTTCACGCTCGCGAACGGCATTGCTTACGTCGAGGCGGCGCTCGCGGCCGGACTCGTGCTCGACGAGTTCGCGCCGCAACTGAGTTTCTTCTTTAACGCCCACAACGACTTGTTCGAAGAGGTCGCGAAATATCGCGCAGCGCGTCGGCTCTGGGCGACGATCATGCGCGATCGCTTCGGTGCGACGAACCCGAAGTCGACCATGCTTCGTTTTCATACCCAGACCGGTGGTTCGACGTTGACCGCCCAACAACCCGAAACCAATATCGTGCGCGTCACCCTCCAGGCGTTGGCGGCGACGTTGGGGGGAACACAGAGCCTTCACACGAACGGGTTCGATGAGGCCCTCGGACTCCCGACCGAACGCGCGGCCAAGTTGGCATTGCGCACGCAACAGGTCGTGGGATTCGAATCGGGAATCACCAACACGGTCGATCCTCTAGCGGGCTCGTACTTCATCGAGTCGCTCACCGACGAGGTTGAAGAACGCGCGCGCGAGTACATCAAAACGATTGACGACATGGGGGGCGCGGTCGCCGCCATCGAATCGAACTACATGCAAAGTGAGATCGAGGCCGCCGCCTACGACTACGCGAGAAAGGTCGAACGCGGTGAAAAGGTCGTCGTGGGCGTGAACCGCTTCAGTGACGACGAGACGACCAAGCAGGACGTGTTCCCGATCGATGTCGCCCAACAACAAGCGCAGGTGTCACGCGTTGGGGCGCTCAAGATGTCGCGCGACAACGACGCGGTACGCGCGGCGCTCGGTGACCTCGCGACCGCCGCGCGCGGGTCCGCGAACCTGCTCTATCCAATGAAGACCGCGTTATCGAAAATGGCGACGCTCGGTGAGGTGGCCGACGCATTACGTGCGGAGTTTGGCGAATACACGCCGCACTAACGCGCGAGTGGCTCCTCGAAGTGCGTCACGCTGATTGGCGTTGCGTAGAAGTGATGGGTCAACGCCTTCCACTGCGCGTAGAGTTCGGTCTCGCGAAACGCGAGGTGCGCATCGACCGACGACCAGCGCACGAGTAGCAAGTACACCGATCCATCTTCGATTTGTCGGCGGACTTCGGCGCCAAAGCAGTTCGGCGCCGAGGAGATGATGGGGAGCGCCTCGAGCATCGAGGCCTCAAAATCACTCTCTTGTCCAGCCGTGACGGTGAGAACCGCGTGTTCGGTGATCATGATCGTCGCATCAATCGCTCGCGCAACACTTCATCCTCGGCGACGGCGATTGCCGTCAGGGCAAGCGCATTCGCTCCATCGAGGACCGCCTGGTCTGCTTCGGGCGTGATGCACGCGGCGGTGAATTCGGGTTGATGATTCACCGCGCCGTGAGTGGGAATCGAGAGCAGCGGGTGGATCGATGGCACGACCAGTGAGATGTTCGCCATGTCCGTGGAGATGGTGGGTTTCGCTATTCCCTCGTCATCAAGGGCGAAGGAGCGACCGAGCGATTCCGCGGCGACGCGATAGTGCGCCAAGATGTCGAGGTCGGACTCCATGTGCGTGAACGCGCTTCCCAGTTCTTCTATCTGTAGCGACGTGTTGGTCGCCAGCGCGCCCGCTTCGAAGCACGCGTTGACGCGTTCACGAAGAACGCCAAGTCGTTCGCTTGTTATCGAGCGGGCCATATACCGACCCACCACGTGGCGCGGAATGATGTTCGCCGCGACGCCACCTTCCTTGACGATGCCGTGGAATTGGTCACCGGGTACGAGTTGTTGACGAAGTAACGCCAGCGCGACTTGGGCGATCGTGAGGGCGTCCAGCGCGTTGTGTCCTTCCCACGGCGCCGCTGAGGCGTGAGCCTCTTTTCCTTCGAACGTCACGTCGAAGTGGTCGACCGCGAGACACTGTGCTTCGAGGCGTTCGTTCGGCCAAGGGTGGACCATCATCGCGGCGTGGGCGCCGTCGAAGTACCCCGCGTTGAGCAGATCGATCTTGCCGCCTCCTCCTTCTTCGGATGGCGTCCCGAGGACAATGACCGTGAGATTGAGCTCGTGTGCGACTGCGGCGAGCCCAATGCCCGCGCCGACTGATGAGGCAGCGATGATGTTGTGCCCGCACGCGTGACCCACGTCGGGCAGTGCGTCGAACTCCGCACAAAAAACGATGTGCAAATCGCCCGTACCGAACGTGGCTCGAAACGCCGTGGCGAGTCCGGCGATTCCTCGTTCCAACGTGAAGCCCGCCTTCTCCAGCAAGGTCGCGACGGCTTCGGCGCTCTCGTACTCTTCGTAGCCGAGTTCGGGGTGCGAATGCACGAAATGACTGAGCTCGATGAGTTCACCACGAGCTCCCTCAATCGCGTCGCGCGCCAGTTCGTCTTCGTTCATTCAATGACCGCGACGACGTCGCCGGCACTCACGGAGTCACCCGCCTTCACCTTGATGCTCTTGACGACGCCACTCTTTTCGGCGTTGACGACGTTCTCCATCTTCATGGCTTCGAGGATAATGACCGTTTCGCCGGCCTCGACGTGCTGACCCTCCTCGACGGTTACCTTCACGATCGTTCCCTGCATGGGGACACTGACCGTGCCCGATCCGCTGCCCACGACGCCCGCGTGATGTTGACGGCGAGGCTTGGCCGCTGTCGAGTGCGCACGCGGGAGGACTTCATCGCCCGCCTCGGGTACCCACAACGCCACGCTGACGCGCCGCCCGTTGACCTCGGCGGTGACGTCCTTGCGAACCGTCCCTTCGCCCACCGAGACGGGTGTCGGTCCGAGCGTCGGCAACGTAGTGAAGTCCAGCCCTGTCTCCACCCAGTTCGTTGAATGTGTGGCGTTCACGAAGTGTTCGTCGCTCAAGATGACCGTATCGGCGCCCAGTGTGGTGGCGACGCCCTCGATCACGGTCTCTTCAATCGCGCGCAGCATCCGACGACGGGCCTTCTCGCGATCGGCGCCCCACACGACGAGTTTGGCGATCAAGTTGTCGTAGTACTGGGAGATCGTGTCACCTTGTGCATAACCGGCGTCGAGTCGCACGCCGGGACCAGCGGGCTGGTCAAAGCGCGTGATGGTGCCGGGCGAGGGTGAAAATCGTCCGCCCGAAGGGTCTTCGGCGTTGATGCGAACTTCGATCGCGTGTCCACGATGTTCGATCTCTTCTTGGGTGAAAGGGATTTCTTCGCCCGACGCGATGCGTAACTGCAATTCCACGAGGTCAAGACCCGTCACCAACTCGGTCACGGGGTGTTCGACCTGCAGACGCGTGTTCATCTCCAAGAAGTAGAACTCACCGTCTTGGAACATGAATTCAACGGTGCCGGCGTTGACGTAACCGCAAGCCCGCGACACCTTGACGGCTGCTTCTCCCATCGCGCGTCGGATCTCGTCGGGGAAATTCGGTGCGGGCGCCTCTTCGATGAGCTTCTGGTGGCGACGTTGGGCCGAGCAATCGCGTTCGCCGAGCCACAGGACGTTGCCGTGGGTGTCCGCCAAGACTTGCATTTCAATGTGGCGCGGCCACGCGAGGTACTTCTCGAGGTAGCACTCGGAGCGCCCGAAGTAATTGAGTGACTCTCGCTGCGCACTTTCGAGCGCGTCCTTCGCCTCGTTGGGTCCTTGCACCACTTTCATGCCGCGACCACCACCGCCGTAGGCGGCCTTGATGGCGACCGGCCAGCCAAATTCCTCACCAAAGGTGACAATCTCGGACGCGTCCACCAGCGTCTGGCTTCGACCGGGCACCCCGGCGACGCCAACTTTTTCGACGGCGAGTCGCGATGAGATCTTGTCGCCCATAACCTCGATTGCTTCGGGAGGCGGGCCGACGAACGTCACGCCCAGATCGGTGATGGCGCGCGCGAAGTCAGTGTTCTCTGAATAGAACCCGTAACCCGGGTGTACGCCGTCGGCCCCGGATCGCTCAATGACGTCGAGAATCGCGGGCGTGTTGAGGTAACTCTCGGCCGCGGTTTGTCCGCCCAGCGCGTACGCCTCGTCGGCGAGGCGTACGTGCAGCGCGTCGCGATCGAGTTCTGAGTACACGGCCACGGTGCCAATGCCCATCTCGCGACACGTGCGCATCACGCGCACCGCGATCTCACCCCGATTGGCGATCAGGACTTTCTTTAACACGAGAACCTCCGTATGGGAACTGCCATTTCTATCACCGGTCTCTTAAACCCTAATCTTTGGGGCATGGACCCAATTGTGTGGCGCGTTAACTATTTCGACGAAATCGACTCGACCAACACGTGGTTGGCCCAGCGAGCGCGAGAGAACGCTGCCGAAGGTGAAGTGGCGTACGCGCGCTACCAATCGGCCGGTCGCGGTCGACTCGAACGCGTATGGGACGCGGTGCCGGGTTCGTCGTTGTTGTGTTCACTACTGCTACGACCGCCTCTTTCGCCGCAAGAACTTCAGTGGGCGGTGGCGTGCGTGGCGCTAGGAGCTCGCGCGGCCCTCGTTCGCCTCAGCGGCGTGCGACCGACTCTCAAGTGGCCGAACGACCTGATGGTGGGTGAGAAGAAACTTGCTGGTCTGCTCGCGGAATTCGTACCCGCGAGTAACAAGTCCGCGGTCGTCGTGGGCATCGGGATCAATCTCAGCGATTCTGGATCTGAGGATCCACGAGCGACGAACATTCTCGCCGAGGCGGGCGTCACACTGACCCCTCGCGGACTACTCGACATTCTTCTCGAAGAAGTCGAACATCGTCGCCACTTGCTCGACGACCGCGCGGGGCGCGACCGGCTTCGCGAGGAATACGAACGCGCCCTCGGTACGCTCGGACAGATTGTGCGCGTCCAGACCCATACCGAGACGGTCGTCGGCGAGGCGCGTCGCGTTGACGACGCCGGACAGCTGGTCGTGTTGGTGGACGGGACCGAGCGAGTGTTTTCCGCGGGCGACGTCGTACACGCGCGCGTCGGTGCGAAGTGACGCGCCCTATCCGCGTGGTGGTGACGGGAGCTGCCGGACAGGTAGGCGTGGACCTCGTTGATACGCTTCGCGCCTCGTACCCGCCGGGTTGCGATCCGCACTTTCAACCGGACGCGAAGCCGATTGGTGACGAAGAGTTCGCGGTGGTGGCATTAACGCGCGAAGAACTTGACGTCACGAATCGTGACGTGGTGCGAAGGGCCATTGAGGCGACCCGGCCCGACGTGATCGTGCACCTCGCGGCCTACACCCAGGTAGATCGCGCGGAGAGCGACCGCGACGCTTGTTTCGCCGTGAACGCCCAGGGAACCGAGACGCTTTCGCTCGCGGCGCACGACGTAGGCGCGCATTTGATCACCATCTCGACTGACTACGTCTTTGACGGCACCAAAGGCGATGCCTACGTCGAAAATGACGAGACACATCCACTCAACGTCTACGGCGCATCAAAACGGGCGGGCGAGCTCTTATGCGCGAGCGACGACACGATAATGCGCTCCTCGTGGGTCATGGGAGTGCGCGGGACAAGCGTCGTACACGTCATCGCCTCTCGCGCCGCTAAGGGCGAGACCGTTCGCTTCGTCGACGATCAGATCGGAACCGTGACGCTCGCGAGTGACATGGCGCGCGCCTTGGTGACGTTGGTACGCGAGCGACCTGGTGGCACCTGGCACGTGGCGAATACCGGCACGACTAGCTGGTTCGAGGTTGCGCGATACGTGGGAACACTGTTCGGTCGCGACGACGACTTCGCGACACCGATACGCACCGACGAACTCGTACCTGCGCCCGCGGCGCAACGACCCGCGCGCAGCGATCTCGCGACGTCGAAGTGGTCGGACAAATGGGTCGCGTTGCCCGACTGGCGAGAGGGCGTTGCGCGCCTCGTAACAGCGCGTCGGGAGTTAGGAGCGTCGTGAGCGAGGTGTCATCCACCGTCAGTTCGGTGATTGTTGACTATCACGCGGGTGAAGCGCTCGCAGCGTGTATTGATTCGTTGCACGAAAACGGCGTGCGCGACATCGTGGTCGTCGAGAATGGCGACGAAGGATCGACGCCACCGGCACTCGAGGGGCGCGAAGTGACCCTTGTCACGCCTCGAATCAATCTCGGTTATGGGCGTGGGGTGAATCGAGGCGTCGCCGCGACTAAGAAGCTGTCCTTCGTGCTTGTATCGAATCCCGACGTGGTGTTGCACGAGCACTCGGTTGCGCGCATGGGGGCGTATCTCGAGGCGAATCCGGACGTGGGCATTGTCGGACCACAAATCCTTCGCACCGACGGATCGATCTATCCCTCCCAGCGTGTCTTTCCGAACTTCTGGTTGGCGGGACTGCACGCGCTGCTGTCGCCTTTTTGGCCCACCAATCCCGCGACGCGTCGTTACCGCTTGCCGCGTCGCGACGGCACGGTGGACTGGGTCTCGGGCGCGTGCTTTATGGTTCGCCGAGACGTCTTTGAGATCGTGGGGGGATTCGACGAGCGGTACTTCATGTTCGCCGAGGATATGGCCCTTTGTTGGCAGATTCGCAAGGCGGGATGGTCCGTCGCGACGGTGACGTCCGCCGAAGTGACCCACGTCGAAGGGCTGTCGCGGTCCAGGGCGCCTCGCGCCATGATCATCGCGCACCACCGCAGCGCCCTTCGCTTCGAATGGCAGACTTCGCGCGGTTTTCGTCGCCTGCTCGCGCCACTCGCCTCAGTGGTACTGGGATTACGCCTGTTCGTCGTTCTCGTCACGGGGAGATACAACTAGGACTTTTTGCTTCCAACCCCTAGGATGTCGAGAGGGTTGCGGGTGGTCTGTGGTTGCAAGTCGATGCCAGTCGCGGGCGAAACGACCCACGTAAGGCGTCTTATGGACGCTGAGCATGGCGCGGTTTAGAAGTAAGTCCTGCCTCGGGGCGATCAAAGTGGTCGTCGCGAGCGCCGGTGGAGTGTGCGACATCGTCGCCGGAGAGCCTTGTGCTGCCGGGGGCGCGTACGGAGACCGCTGCAGGCAAGTGTGGGGTCAAAGACCAGGTCAGCACTCGCAGCCCCTAGAAAGTTCGACCGGTAGGGTTATTCACCATGAGTTTGTTTCATAAGGTCCTCAAAGCAGGCGAAGGTAAGCGAGTACGACAACTCGCGGAGTTGGTGGGTCCCATCAACGATCTCAGCGACGAGATGGCTGCGCTCTCTGACGAGCAATTACGGGCCAAGACCGAGGAGTTCCGCGAACGCATTGGCAACGGCGAGACCCTCGACGACCTCCTCTTCGAGGCGTTCGCGGTGGTGCGTGAGGGCGCGACGCGCGTGCTCGGCCAGCGCCATTACGACGAACAGTTGATGGGTGGCATGGCCCTTCACTTTGGCTGGATTGCAGAAATGAAGACGGGTGAAGGTAAGACGCTCGTGTCGACCCTGCCCGTGTACTTGAACGCCCTCGCCGGCAACGGCGTGCACGTGGTGACGGTGAATGACTACCTCGCCACGCGCGACGCGAACTGGATGGGTCAACTGCACCGCTTCTTGGGTCTTTCTGTCGGGCGCGTCGGTCCCGACTTGCCCGATTTCGAGCAGAAGCGCGAGGCGTACCAGAGCGACGTGACCTACGGCACCAACACGGAATTCGGTTTTGACTACCTTCGCGACAACATGGCGCGGCGACGTGAACACATGGTCCAGCGCGGCCACCACTACGCGATTGTCGACGAGGTCGACTCGATCTTGATCGACGAAGCGCGCACGCCGTTGATTATTTCCGGGCCGGCGGCTGACGTCACCAAGCTGTACTACCAATTCGCCTCCATCGTGCGTTCGCTCAGTCGCGACGTCGACTACGAGGTGGATGAAGAGAAGAAGACCGTCGTGCCGACCGAAGAAGGCATTGAGAAGGTCGAGCGTCTGCTCGGCGTCGCGAATCTCTACGACGCGGTCGCGACGAACTACGTGCACCAACTCGGCCAGGCCCTTCGTGCGAAGGAACTCTTTCACCGCGACAAGGATTACCTCGTCGACGGCGGCGTCGTAAAGATCGTCGACGAATTCACGGGTCGAACCCTCGACGGTCGTCGTTGGTCCGACGGACTCCATCAGGCGGTCGAAGCCAAAGAACGCGTACGAATTCAAGAAGAGAATCACACCTGGGCCACGGTCACGTTGCAGAACTACTTCCGTCTCTACGAGAAGCTCGCAGGTATGACCGGTACCGCCGAGACCGAGGCGGGCGAATTCGGTAGCACTTATTCGCTCTCGGTCGTGCCCATTCCCACGCACCGACCGAATATACGAATCGACCAGCCGGACCTCATCTTTAAGACCGAAGACGCCAAATTCAAGGCCATCGTCGAAGAGGTGCGCGAGCGAAACGAGAAGGGCCAGCCCGTGTTGTTGGGTACTGCGTCAGTTGAGAAGTCCGAATTGTTGTCGCGCGAACTCGCCAAAGCCGGCGTTCCGCACGAAGTGCTGAACGCCAAGCAACACTTCCGTGAAGCGGAGATCGTCGCCCAAGCGGGCGCACTTCACGCGGTGACTGTCGCGACGAACATGGCCGGTCGTGGTGTCGACGTCATTCTCGGTGGCAACGCCGAGGGCCTCGCGCACCGCGAAGCACTGGGACGCGGACTCGAAGCGGGAACCGAAGAGTACGACGCCGCCTATCAGGTCGCGTTCGCGAAGTACCAGCCAATCTGTGAAGAAGAGGGCGATCAGGTGCGCGCGCTCGGGGGGCTCTACGTGCTCGGTTCCGAGCGACACGAATCACGTCGAATCGACAATCAGTTGCGCGGTCGCTCCGGGCGTCAGGGAGACCCGGGTGAGAGCCGTTTCTTCTTGTCGCTCGAGGACGAGTTGATGCGCCTCTTCGCTACCGGCGCCGTGTCGTGGGTCATGGACCGCGCGATGCCCGAGGACGAGGCGATTGAGGCGAAGATGGTCTCACGCGCCATCGAGCGAGCCCAGAATACCGTCGAGGGCCGAAACGCGGAGATTCGAAAGGACGTCCTCAAGTACGACGAAGTCATGAACGAACAACGTAAGGTCATCTACGCGAGGCGCCAGCAAGTCATCGACGGCGAGGACATCCACGACGCCACCATCGTGCAGATTGAAGAAGTGCTGACCAACTTCGTCGACGAACGTCTCGAGGGCTCGTTCTCCGAAGAATGGGACCTGGCGGGCTTGATCAACGAACTCCAGATCTACACGCCGACCTCGTTGACTGTCGACGCATTACGCGAATATGAGGACGTCGACGACATTATTGGGGTGATCGTTGACGAAGCCGTGGGGCTCTACGAGAAGAAGTGCGAGGAGCTTCCAGGGGGAATTGACACCGCCAAGGAGATCGAGCGCGACGTCATGTTGCAGATCCTCGACCAGCGTTGGCGCGAGAATCTTTCGGACATGGACTACTTGCGCGACGGCATCCACTTGCGCCAGGTTGCTCAGCAGGATCCGTTGACCGCGTGGCAGAAGGAGGGTTATCTCATGTTCGAGCACCTCCTTCAAGCGGTCGACTCCGACTACGTTCGCTACATCACTCACGTCGAGGCGCAAGTCCAGGTCGCTCCCGATGACGACGACCTCGAACTCGCCACTACGAACGTCGCTGAAGTCGCCCCCGGTGAAGTCGATGCACCGGTACGCGCTGCGGCAGTGAAACCTGCGTCACCACAGCGTCAGAAGATCGGCAAGAACGATCCTTGTTGGTGCGGTTCGGGTCGTAAGTTCAAGCAGTGCCATGGCCGATCCTAAGGCGGAGAACGCCCTTCGCGATGCCGAAAACGCCCTCGAAGAACTCGCGGGACGATGGACCGCCGCGAGGGACTATCTCAAGATCGACGAGAGTCGCGCCCGACGCGAGGTATTGAGCGAAGAGGTCTCGAACCCTGACCTATGGAATGACCAGGACCGAGCGCGCGAGGTGACGACCGAACTTGGGCGACTGAACAACGATCTCGATCACTTCGACGCGCTTCGCCGCGAACTCGACGACGGCGTGGTGCTCGCCGAATTCTCGCGTGAGTCAATGGGCGAGGGAGAGACAGACTGGTCACTCCTTAACGAACTCGCAGAGAACGTGCACAAACTGGAGATTGACGTCGCGGCGCTCGAAACCCAGAGCCTGTTGAACGGTCCTTACGACGCGAACGACGCGATCGTTGAGTTGCACGCGGGAGCCGGTGGTACCGACGCGCAGGACTGGACCGAGATGTTGCTTCGGATGTACTCACGCTGGGCCGAACGTCGGGGATTCGCCGTGGAGGTTGACGAACTCACTGAGGGACAAGAGGCTGGCCTACTGTCGGCGACATTCATCGTGAAGGGCCACTTCGCCTACGGGTGGCTCGGTGCAGAACGTGGCGTGCACCGCTTGGTGCGCATCAGCCCTTTTGACTCACAAGCGCGACGTCAGACCAGTTTCGCGAGTCTCGAAGTGACGCCACTGTTGAACGATGACGCGGGTGAAGTGGAGATTGATGAGAAGGATCTGCGCATCGACACGTATCGCTCATCGGGTGCGGGAGGACAGCACGTCAACAAGACTGACTCGGCGATCCGTATCACGCACATCCCCACGAACATCGTGGTGAGTTGCCAGAACGAGCGAAGCCAACACCAGAATCGCGCACGAGCGATGCAAATCCTTG
>PKZI01000258.1 GCA_003133005.1 Acidimicrobiaceae bacterium
TACGACAGCGGCAGTCCCTTGAGTGTCACGAGCAGGCCGGTGAGGTTGCCCACCAAACGGCCACTCTTGCCTCGAGCCAGTTCCGCGACGTCGCTGTTCTTCTTCTGGGGCAACATGGACGAACCCGTCGTGAACGCGTCACCGAGCGTCGCGAAGTTGAATTCCGTACTCGTCCAGAGCACGATCTCCTCACCCATGCGCGACAGATGCACGCCGAGTAGCGCAATGTCAAAGAGCGACTCGGCGACGAAGTCTCGGTCACTCACGGCGTCCATGGAGTTCGCGAACGCTTCGCGAAAACCGAGCAGTGACGCCGTGTAGGCGGGATCAATGTCGAATGACGTACCGCCTAGTGCACCAGCGCCCAGGGGCGAGACGTTGAGGCGATAGCGCGCGTCGAGGAGTCGGTCCGCGTCGCGCAAGAGCGACCACGCGTGCGCGTTGAGGTGATGGGACAAGAGCACCGGTTGAGCGCGCTGCAGGTGCGTGTAGCCCGGCAAGGAAGCGTGCGCGTTGGCGTCCCCGAGACGCACCAACGTCTCGACGAGTTCGAAGACCTCTCGCACGAGCGCACCGAGGGCGTCGCGCGCAAAGAGTCGCAACGTCGTCGCGACTTGGTCGTTGCGACTTCGAGCGGTGTGCAACTTGGCCCCGACGTCGCCCAGGAGCTCGGTCGCCCTGCGCTCAATGGCGGTATGGATGTCCTCGTCCGACGCCGAGCGCACAAAGACGCCGCGGTCGAACTCGGATTCGATGTCGCTGAGTACCTGTACGAGCTGCGCGGCTTCTACGGCCGTCAACAGACCCGCTCGCTCGAGTCCTCGAACGTGAGCCTTGGATCCCACGATGTCGTGGTGGTAGAGAACCTGGTCGTAGGAGTAACTTTCCGAAAGATCCCAGAGGGTGACGTCCATGGACGACGAGAACCGCCCCTCCCACAACGTCATGACGAGCGTGGCGTGGCGTTCTTCGCCCCCTGGCGCGCCGCCCAGGTCTTGACACCAAGTCCGTAGATTTTCACGAAGCCTTCGGAGTCGGCGTGTTGGAACGTGTCGTGCGCGTCATAGGTCGCAAGGCCGTAGTCGTAGAGCGCGTGAGGACTTCGTCGACCGGTGATGCGCATGAGCCCGGGCGCTTCGAAGCTCAATCGGACGTCGCCCGTCACAAAACGCTGCGTGTCGATCATGAAGGCATCGAGCGCTTCTTTGAGCGGAGAGAACCACATGCCGTCGTAGATCAACTCCGCCCACCGCGTTTCGAGGCGCGCCTTTTCGTGGTGCACGTCGCGCTCGAGGACCAAGTCCTCAAGGTCCGCGTGTGCGGCGATGATCGCGAGGGCGGCAGGACATTCGTAGACTTCGCGGCTCTTTATACCCACGCGACGGTTCTCAACCATGTCGAGGCGTCCGAATCCCGTCGCGCCCGCACGATGATTGAGCGTGGCGATGAGTTCGTCGAGTGACATCGCTTCGTTGTCAATCGCCACGGGCAGGCCAGCCTTGAAATTGAGTACCAGTTCCACGCGCTCCTCGTTCGTGATCCTCGTCAAGGTGTATGGCTCGTCGGGTGGCGCCGCCCAAGGGTCCTCCATCGCGCCGCACTCAATTGCCCGGCCCCAGAGGTTCTCGTCAATGGAGTAGATCTTCTCCTTGGAGGCGCGAATCGTGATGTCCCACTTCTCGGCGTAGTCCACCGAATCGGCCCTCGACATACCCCAATTTCGAGCCGGGGCGAGAACTTCGAGGTCCGGCGCGAGCGCGTGCGTCCCGACCTCGAAGCGAACTTGATCGTTACCCTTTCCCGTGCAACCGTGCGCGACCGCTTGCGCCTCGAACTTTCGCGCTTGGTCGACCAGATGGCGAACGATGACGGGGCGTGATAGCGCCGAGACCAAGGGGTACTTACCCTCGTAACGCGCGTTCGCGTAGATCGCGTGGGCACAAAATTCCTCTGCCATCTCGCGACGCGCGTCGACAATCACGCAATCGAGCGCGCCCGCGGCGAGCGCGCGCGCCCTAATGTCGTCGAAGCTCTCAGAACTGTCGGCGTCTTGACCGACGTCGACGAGCACGCAGACCACTTCGACGCCCCACTCTTCGATCATCCAACGAACCGCCACCGAAGTGTCCAGTCCGCCGCTGTAGGCGAGCGCCACACGCTTAGCCATGGCCGATTCCTTTCGTCAGTGCCGTCAAATCATCAATCCCCGCGAGTGAGCGAAACTCGCGCGCCAAATTCTCACCACCGCGGTCCTCACTCGCAATGACCAGGATCGTGTCATCGCCCGCGACGCTGCCGAGCACACCCTCGAGTGAACTTCGGTCAAGCGCGGACGCCACCACGTGGGCGCAGCCGGGCGGCGTACGCACCACCACTAGGTGCCCCGAACTCTCGACGGACACCACCCACTCGCCCATCATGCGTCGCAAATGATCAAGCGGCGCGGGATTGCTCAGCGAGGCGGTGCCCACGACAATGCGTCGGGTCCCGTGCTCGTCTCGAACCTTTACGGTGCCCAGCTCTTGTAGATCACGCGTGACAGTCGCCTGGGTCGCCGCGATGCCTTCGGCATTGAGGCGCGCCACGATCTGAGCCGCGGTTGAGATCACCTCACGGTCGATCAATTCACTTATGCGGTGTTGGCGCTGTGTCTTTGTCATTTTTTTCCCTCTTTAATCCACCGAAGCACGCCCAGCATCGCTGAACGACGATGAAACACCTGGCGCCAGACGAGCGACGCCGCACTGTCGAGCACCTCGTCGGTGATCTCATCGCCACGATGTGCGGGCAGACAGTGCAGTACAACCGTTGACGGCTTCGCCCTTTCCACCAATGCCTCGTCGACGCGGTACGGGGCGAAGACGCGGCGACGCTGGGCGGTCTCGGCTTCAAGACCCATCGAGACCCAGGCGTCGGTATAGATGACGTCGGCGTCCCTCACCGCGTCCTCGGGAGAATCGGTGAGTCGCAGTTCGCCGCCTCGTATCGCAAAGGGATCCTCGGGTCCACCTTTGGTCAGTTGATAGCCGTCAGGTGCCGCGACCGTGACGTCGACCCCGAGACCCAAGAGCGCCACGCTCAACGAGCGAGTGACGTTGGTGGCGTCACCCACGTACGCCACGTGGAGTCCGGCCAGTTGGTGCACGTCACCGTGCGCGAAGTGCTCCGCGATCGTAAGAACGTCGGCGACGGCCTGGGTGGGATGTGCGGCGTCGCTCAAGAGGTTGATCAACGACATCTCATTATTCGTCGCACTGGCCATTCGCTCAAAGATCTGGTGACTTCGCACGCGAAGTGCGCAGATCGCGAACATTTGCGAGAGGGTGCGTCCTACGTCCTCGGCTGACTCGCGTTTGTCGAGACCGATTTCTTCGTCGCTGAAGAAGGTCACGTAGCCACCAAGTTCGTGCACCGCGCTCGAACTCGATGCTCGAGTACGCAGACTCGGATGTTCAAAGACGAGCGCGACCCCTTGGCCCTTCAAGGTCTCGTCGTCAAAGGGCGCGCAGCTGCGTTCGTAAATGGTGGCGAGATCTTTCGTCGAAACGCTGTCGACGGTGATGAAGTGACGACTCACGCGACGACCTCCGTTGTGGGAATTGCACCCTCGAGAGCGTCGCGCAGGGCGTGCGAACGCGTGCCGTTGGCCATCAGCACGCGAGCGGCGCCAGCGTCGAGGGCATCGAGAGCGGCGGTGAGTTTGGGCACCATGCCGTCACGGACCCCACCCGACGCGATCAAGCCCCTGATTTGTGCCGCGTTGACGCGACTGAGCGTCGAGTTCGCGTCGTTGACATCAGCGCGAACTTGATCCACGTCCGAGAGC
>PKZI01000045.1:0-780 GCA_003133005.1 Acidimicrobiaceae bacterium
GCGTGACGCTTTCATTGGCTTGATTGGCCTGGTCGCGATGACACTCATGCTTTGGTTGTTTCCATGTTCGTCGTAGGTGGGTTGTTACGACCACACCCGGCTCGCGTACGAGCCGGGTGTGGTCGTGCGTACTGCTTAGCCCCCCGCGTAATCCTTACTACTGCGCTGGGCGGCGGGCAAAGCCTTCCAGGCTTCTTCCATCTTCTGGAGGGCCGAGAGGGCCGACTGTTGGTTGGCCAAGACGGCCGGCAGTACAGCGTCCGCGGCGTTACCGACGTTCACCTGGACGAAGTTGTCCATCATTGGATACGGCGTCAGGTGGTCGTCGGTGACGAAGTTCAACATCTCTTGGTTCACGGGATTGGTCGTCTTCAGTCCCTTGATGTCAGGAATCAGACCTGCCGCGTTGATGATGTTGCCCGCTTGAGTCGTCGTGAGGAAGTCCAAGAACTTGAACGCGTCAGCCTTGTTCTTCGAGTACTTCGTGACCGCGAAGCCGTCACCTGGGTACTCAACGACACCCTTGATGGGAGTGTTGGAGAACGGTGGCACGAAGGCGGCAACGTTCGAACCCATGGCACTCGTGTACTGCGCGGTGTCCCAGGTGCCGTCGACCAACATCGCCGCCTTACCCTTTTCGAACTGCTGAATGTTCGTCGTATTCGTTAACACGTCAGAGTTCGTGTAGCCGTCCTTTTCAAGCAGTGCCCAGTTCTTCAGTTGGTCGACGTTGGCGGTTGAAGTCCACGAAGTACTTCCGTCGTAGAGATCCTTCCACGC
>PKZI01000045.1:816-25047 GCA_003133005.1 Acidimicrobiaceae bacterium
AACAACGCCTTGTTATAGAAACCAATGTAGAACTGCGTCTCGAGCGGCATGACGTACGCGCCGTTGGCGGTGTTGTAGTCCGGGGCCACCCACTGCATACCCTCCATCTTGTTGAGGTCCGCGGCGGGCACGTTACCCTTCAGATTCTCGAGGTAGCTCGAGTACTGCAAGTCGTAGATGCCCGTCCACATCACCGCGAGGTCCGGGCCGTTGCCCGAGATGGCGGCTGATTGGAGCAACTGGAAGTAGTTCGTGCCGGGCTGGGCGACGTCTTTGATGGTGATATTCGGGTGCAACTTCTCGAACGCCTTGATCAAATTCGTCGTCGCCACGGCATTTTGTTCTGTGCCGTAGTTTTGCCAGAGCACGAGCGTTGTCTTCGCGCTAGCCGACGCTGGCGCGGCGGCGTAAAACGTCCCCGCCAGCATCAGAGTGGCCAAGACCACTCCAATTCCCCTGGATCGTATACGTGTCAACTCTTTCCTCCCACTACTTGATCGAAGTTCACCCTGAACCTCCCCTCTCGTGAAGTTTCCACTTCTCAAGACCTCCCTACAACCGGTTCCACCATTCGCGGCGCTTCGCCGCGGGGTTGCACCAAGAAATCAAAGTCACAGCCCTCGGGGGCTTGACCAACGTGACGTCGGTAGAACTCTGGGTAGCCGCGTGCTACGCCGAGCGTCGGCGTGAACGTCGAAGCGCGTTCGCGCAGTTCCTCCTCGCTCACTTCGAGTTCGAGCACGCCCGCGTCCGCGTCAACGTTGATCACGTCACCATCGCGTACCAGCCCGAGCGGGCCCCCTACGGCCGCCTCGGGTGCCACGTGCAAGAAGACCGTCCCGTAACTCGTGCCGCTCATTCGCGCGTCGGTTACCCGGACCATGTCGGTGACCCCACGTGCCAGCAGCGGCTGAGGGATGGGCACCATGCCCCATTCGGGCATACCCGGTCCGCCCACCGGACCAACGCCGCCAAAGACCAGTACCGCGTCCTCGGGACAGTCGGCGTCTTTGCCCGTGCGTTCTGCGAGTTCCTCGTGGTTGGCAATGACGTAAGCGGGACCTCGGTGACGAAGAAGTGTGGGTGTGGCGGCGGAGCGTTTGATGAGAGCACCCCGCGGCGCGAGATTTCCCCTCACGACGCGAAAGGCACCCTCGGCGTCGAGCGGATTACTTAGATCGCGAATCACGCCGCGCGGTTCGCTCGCCGCGGTTTGGGTCTCTTTCATGGTCGTGGCGTCGGCGAGGAGGGTGTCGGGGTTCAACCGGTCGCCCAGCGCGCGAAAGAGCGTGGGGATCCCGCCTGCGTCGTCGAGGTCTTCCATTAGTCCATTGCCCGACGGCTCGACGTCCACGAGGACTGGCGTGGCGCGAGAGATGCGGTCGAGTTCGCCGAGTTCGACGTCGAGCCCAAGTCGGCGCGCCATCGCGGTGAGATGGATGACGGCGTTCGTTGAGCCTCCGAGCGCGCTCAAGGTCACCAGTGCGTTGGTGATTGACGAAGAGGTCACTTGTCGTGACGCCGTCATCCCCTCGAGCACGAGTTCGACGCTGCGTGCGCCGACCCGTCGCGCAATGTCGACGTGCCGCGGATCGCCCGCGGGAATTGACGTCGAGCCGGGCCACGCGAGACCGAGCGTCTCACAGATTGCACCCATGCTCGACGCGGTACCCATGGTGTTGCAGGTCCCGCGCCCGAGGGTCAACTTCTCTTCGAGGTCGGCCCAGCGCTCATCGGAGAGTTCGCCCGCGCGACGCAGGTCCCAGAGGCGCCAGAGGTCGGTACCCGTACCAATCCGTTTGCCCTCGAAGTGGGCCACCGGACGCGGGCCTGATACCACCAGCAGCGTGGGGATGTTGGCACTGAATGCACCCATCAACGCGCCCGGCACTGATTTGTCGCACGCCGCAAGGATGATCAGCGCGTCAAGGGGTTGACTTCGCACGGACTCTTCGACCTCGATGGCGAGCAGATTTCGATAGAGCATCGCCGTGGGTTTCATGAGATCTTCACCCAGGGACATCACGGGAAATTCAACACCGATGCCTCCCGCGTCAACGATGCCCCTCTTCAGTGGCTCGATCAACTTCGCGAGCGGTTGGTTACAAGGGTTGAGATCGCCCGCCGAGTTCGCGATGCCAATGATGGGACGACCACCCGCGGCNNGAGGCCGATTATGGGGCGGCCACCGGCGGCGTCGATCGAGGCACCGCCCATCTTCAAAGCGACGCGACTGTCGAGGGCGACCTCATCGTCACCCTTCACCCAGCGGTCACTGCGTAAGTTCACGGTTCGGGTACTCCAATGCCTTCGGCACCCGGTTTAGAAATGCTGAGGTCGAGCGATGAGCGGTCGAGCCATTCGAGTGCGAGTTGTGCTCGGCGGACTTTCTCGCGGACGTTTGCGACGACGTCGTCGTGCAAATGCTGTCCGGCGGGATAAACCGCTCGAGCGTTTCGCAAGCCGAACTTGGCGTAGAGCGGCGCCGCCACGACGGCGATCTCCGCGATCTCGTGACCGCGCACCACGCCACCGAGCGCGTCGGGTGACTCCAGGTACAAGTCGATCGGCGCGTTACTGAGTGAGCGAATCTCGGCGAGCTCCGCGAGTGAGATGTCACTCGGCACGTTGACGGTGGAGCCTCCCAGAGCGACGAGTTGACGAAATGTCACGGGGTTTGAGGGCGCCAGCACCGCCGACACTTTCCAGACAATGGTTGCGGGGAGCTCACCCGCCTTCACCATTGTCTGAAGGATCTCCAAGAGTCCCGTGTCGGCGATGAGAAAACCGCGAATTCCTGCTTCTACCGCCCTCTCTATATCCTCGAGCGCATAGCGAAGTTGGTGAAAACCGCGTAAACGCCCCGACAGCAGGAGTCCGTCGGGACTGCGCACCGCGCCACCGATGCCGTATTCCTCGCGCGGACCAACGAAGAGATTCACCTCGAGTCCTTCGTCGGCCCCAATCTGGGCCATTTCTCTCAGGTCTTCGTTGGTCAAAAGCATCGAACCACTGCCCTGGGACGCGCGATGAATCGGTACCTTACGTTGGTGCGCCTCGTCGACGACTGCTCGCAACGCCTCAGGATTCTCGACGCTCGGGATCTCGATGCGAACGTGTGACCCGTCCGCAAAACGGGCGTCGCTCGGGACTAGTGCGTCATTGGTGAAGCCGACGTGTCGCGACAGGGCGCTTGATCCTTTGGGACTTCCGGAACCTGTAGTCATGTTGTCCCTTTCTCGTGCACTATGACAGGACCTTGAGCGCCGAGCGACGACTACCGTGCGGCCCATCGACGAGGGGCCACTGCGGCGTCGCGCTGAGCAGTTCGAGTCGATCGCCCACCAGGTAGGTCTCTTCGATCTTGGCACCGCCGCGCAGGCTCGGGTTCCACGCAACCGCCGTGTTCGCCGACCTCGAGAGGTTCCAGAACGGCGAGTCGTATTGGGTGGGTGCCAACTCGAACTCGCGTTGCTCAAAGCCAATGGGGCCACCTTGATAATGCTCGCGCCAGGCGTCGGGTTCGCCCGCGTCGCGGTATCCCACGGCGAGGGCGTCAAGTGCGCCACCCCAGGTGCCACCCGGTGTCGACGCGGACAACACCGCGTCGTTGATGGGTTCGAGCGCTTTCATGAGCGTGACGATCTCGTCGTCGGCGCGACGCACGCACACCCGCGTAGCTGCGACGTGGAGCCCAGCGCGACGCGCGACGACCACTGCCATGATGGCGTCGTGAAGCACTTCACCTATGGCGAGGGGATGACGGAACGAACGCAGTCGGTCATCGCCTCCGACGATGAGGCATACCGCCTTTGCGCCTTGTGCTTCAAGTGCGCCGCTGATGACACCTGCGACGTCGAAGTCGGTGCTGACGCCGGGTTGCCACGCGTCGATGCCCGCTCCGAGCGCTTCACCAACGAGCGCGCCAAGTTCGCGAAGTTCATCACGTTCGGGCTCACTCAGTACGAGTCGAGCGCTTACCAAGGCGTCGCGCACGTTGGTGCCGAATTCGTCGACGTCACTGAGCAATTCGTCGGGCGTGACGTTGGCAATATCGCAGGCCATTCGCAGCGGCGCGTTCGTGTCGAACCAAGGAACGCCGATGACGTCCCAACCGAGTTCTCGGACTTTGAAGTCGTATTCCAGTCGCGGCGCTTCAATCGTCGTGGTGATGAGAACACTTCCCCCATCGTGATCAAGTGTCCAGACCGGATCGCGCGGGGCGGTGACGTCGATGGGATCAGAGATCCCGCCCGTTCGCCAGTTGACCGAACCTGAAGTCGCGAGCAGCAGCACACGCCCCTCGTGGACGTCTCGAAGGGACCGCATCACGTCGCGCGCTGCGCGCGCCCTCGGGGCGATGCGATGCAGCCTGTTCGGCTCTACAAAACTGTTATCGGCATTGATACGTGGATTCAAGCACGATTTGTTGCGTCGAGCAAGCGCTACGTCGACAGTTGTGTTAATTTTCCGTCTATTGTTTTGTCGTGCCGAACACGAGCGGGTCCGTGAGCGAAAACCGTTACCAAGTCCATTCCGTGGCGCGCGCGGCGCAATTACTCGACGAAATCGCCAATCACGGCCCCGCGGGTCTGAGTGTCACCGAGGTCGCCGAGCGGTTAGGAGTAGCCAAGAGCACGGCGCTCGCACTCGCGCGCACGCTCGCCGAAACAGGATTGCTGCGTGCGGTCGAGCCGGGTCCGCGTTACGTCTTGGGACTCAATCTTCTTCGCCTCGGCGATCTCGTTGGTCAACAGACCTCCATTGCGGAATTGGGACTACCCACGTTGCGCGATCTGTCAACCGCCACGCGTATGACGGCTCGACTCGCGATGAATGAAGCGGGCTATCCAGTTTTTCTCGAACGAATTGATGGTGAAGGGACCATTCGGTTTCATGCGCCCCTCGGTCAACGCGAGCAGCCTCACGCAACGGCGGCGGGCAAGGCAATACTCGCGTACTTGAGCGAGTCCGACGTGCGATCGCTACTTCACGATGCGGGTATGGCCCGCTACACGCCCAAGACGCACACCGATGTCGACGCATTGCTGAGCGAACTTGAACGCGTGCGCAGCGAGGGTTACGCGCTCGACGATGAGGAAGAAGCCGAAGGTGTCTTCTGCGTCGGTGCGGCGATCTTTGATCATCAGCGCAAGTGCGCGGGCGCATTGAGCGTGACCGGATTGAAGGTCGACGTGCCCCTGCGCGAAGTTCGCCATCTTGGTAACACCGTGCGCGAACATGCGGATCGTCTGAGCACCATGCTCGGTGGGGTACGCCCCAAGAGCTCACCGTGAGAGCCTTCGTTCTGAGCGAACCGCACGACGTTGCGGTGCGTGAATGGCCCGAGCCAATCGTGGGCGAGGATGAGGTTCTCGTGTCGCCGGTGCAGGTGGGCGTCTGTGGCACTGATCTCGAGCTCATCGACGCCACGATTGACCAGGCCTACGTGCGCTATCCGTTGGTCCTGGGTCACGAGTGGGTTGGCCGATTGACGCATGGCTCGACCGACATTGGGCCGTCAGGCACTGCGGTCGTCGTTGAGGGAGTCGTGCCGTGTCGACATTGCGCGCCGTGCGCTCGCGCTGCGACCAATCTCTGTGAAAACTATGACGAGATCGGCTTCACTCGCGCCGGCGCGCTCGGCGAACTGATCAGTGTTCCTCGTCGTCTCGTGCACGTGCTGAGTCACGATGTCTCGCTCGATGACGCCGTGCTCGTCGAACCAATGGCGGTGGTCTGGCGCGCTCTGACGCGGTTGCCGTTACGCGAAGGGTTGAACGTCTTGGTGATCGGCGATGGCACGATCGCCTTGCTCGCGGCGCACCTGGTGGGTCTCTTTTCTCCCGTGCGCACGACACTTCTTGGTCGAAGGCCCGAGCAGGGCAATTTGGCTCTCGCCGCGGGCGCTCAGGAGTTCGCGGTAGCGACGCCCACTACAACCTTTGACCTCGTAATCGAGGCGTCGGGTTCACCTGACGGCGTCGCCAGCGCGCTGCAATTGGTCGCGCGAGGGGGCGTAGTCATCTTGCTCGGTTTGCCTCCCCACGGTACGCAGGTTCAGGTCGCACCCGACGATCTCGTCAACAATGACATGATCATTCAAGGAAGCTTCTCCTACACGAGTGACGCCTTCGCGCAAGTGGTGGGTCGGGTCAACGAGAAACGATTACGACCCTCGTTTTTGATCACGCACCGCTTCGATCTCGAGCATGCGCCAGACGCCATCACCGCGCTGCGCGGCGATTCGTCGAACGAGCCGCGTGGCAAGGTCGTCATTGAGGTCGCTCGCGACTAAACACCTCGTTCACGGGCGGCAGCGGGCTTGGTCACCACCGCTAGGGTCCAGTTGCACGTGGTGTACGCGTCGAGAGCGCGTTGGAGGACTCACGAAGTGAGGGCTCGCCAACGGAAAGGACGACTCATGAAAATAGGCATCATTGGCGCGGGCAATATCGGGGGCAATCTGACTCGACGTTTCATCGCGGTCGGTCATGAAGTTTCCGTCGCGAACTCGCGTGGTCCCGCGACGTTGCAAGACCTCGTCGACGAGACCGGTGCGACGGCGGTGAGCGTGGACGAAGTGGCCTTGGACGCGGACGTTGTCGTGGTGACGATTCCCGAAAAGAACGTGCCCCTCTTGCCGACCGGATTTCTTGACGGCGCCGCCTCGGACGTGGTCGTGATCGATACGGGCAATTACTATCCGCAGCAACGCGATGGCGTGATTGATGAGATTGAAAACGGAGCGACCGAGAGCCGATGGGTCTCGGACCAGATTGGTTTTCCCGTCGTCAAGGCGTTCAACAACATCTACGCGGCCCATTTGTTGAGCGACGCGAAGCCCCAAGGGGCCGAGGATCGTCGAGCTCTGCCCGTGGCGGGCGATGACGAGCGCGCCAAGCGCGTGGTGATGGACTTGATCAACGAAATTGGCTTTGACGCCGTCGACGCCGGAGGGCTCGATGACTCGTGGCGCTTCGAACCCGCATCGCCGGCCTACGGCTTTGTGGGCAGGGCCGACGCCCTTCGAGTAGCGCTGAGTGAGGCAGTACACGTGCGAAAGCCTGAGTTTCGCGCGTAGGAAGAATCGCGCAAGGAGCACGCAGTATCCTCAGAAGTTGCCCGATTTGCTCAGCGTTCCAGAAGGAGCGCAGCGCGGGCTCTGAAACCTTCAAGGAGCGGTGCATGATTCTGGATCTCTTTCGCCTCGATGGCAAAGTGGCGGTTATTACTGGCGCGGGACGCGGCATCGGTGCGGCGAGCGCTATAGCACTCGCCGAATGTGGCGCCAACGTCGTCATCTCGTCGCGCACGCAGGCCGACCTTGACGAGGTCGCAGCCCGAGTAGCAGCGACTGGTCAACGAGCGGTGGGCGTCGCCGGGGACCTCGCGGACCTTGACGTCGTACGGTCACTGGCGACACGCGCTCACGAAGAATTCGGCCGCCTCGACATCGTGGTTAATAACGTCGGCGGTGCCATTCCGTTGCCGTTCTTTGATACGACGCCCGAGTACTTGGAGGAGGTTTTTCACTTCAACGTCACCAACGCGCACGCGCTCAATCTGGTCGCCGTGCCGATCATGCTCGAAAACGGAGGGGGATCGATCATCAACATCACGTCGGTCATGGGCCGCGTCGCGGGACGAGGCTACGCGGCGTACGGTGCGTCCAAGGCTGCCCTCGCGCACTACACACGACTCATTTCAAAGGACCTCGCACCGCGCATTCGCGTAAACGCCATCGCCGCAGGATCAACGGCCACCTCGGCACTCGAGATCGTTACCTCGACGCCCGAGCTCAAGTCCATGATGGAAGAGCTCACCCCGCTGCACCGAATCGCCGATGCCGAAGAGATTGCGGCGGGCGTGTTGTATCTTGCTTCGGACGCCGGGGCGTTCCTCACCGGCAAGGTGCTCGAAATCGACGGTGGCACCGATATTCCTAGTCTGGACTTCTCGCTGCCCGACCTGTGATTCGCTGGCGTACCAGCGTTTCTTAGTTTCCAAGGGTAGGATGACGGTCGTTAGGACTTCGAACAATGGAAGGTCTATGGCCCTTCGACGAACCTTGTACCGCTACTACGAGCGCCGTTTGGAGCGTTCGTTACCGGCGGATCGCCTACCCCAGCACATCGGGGTCATCCTTGACGGGCACCGCCGCTTTGCACGAGCCGCGACCGACGGGGAGTACCGCGCAAGTTACGAAGCGGGAATGGCCAAACTCGAAGAACTCCTCGCGTGGTGCGCCGATTTGGAAATCGGTGCCGTCACCGCGTGGGTACTGTCGACGGAGAATCTTCGCCGCCCCGCCATCGAGCTCGAGCCGTACTTCGAGGTATTGACCGAGCTCTTTAATCGGCTTCCTCTTCTCGCCGAACAATTGCAGTTCAACTTGACCGTGAGTGGGAGTTTGGACCTACTGCCCCCGTCGCTCGTGCTCGCCGCCAAGCAAGCGGTGGACGAGGTGGCCCAGTTGCGCGACCCTCGTATGAGCGTGAATATCGCGCTTTGTTACGGCGGACGCCAAGAGGTCGTCGACGCGTGTCGCTCACTCGTGGCGGATCTGCTCGCCGAAGGAGTCGCGCCCGAGAACCTCGCCGAATCCATCGACGCGAAGGGACTCGCCGGCAACCTCTACGCGGCCGACTTTCCCGACACCGATCTCGTGATCCGCACGAGCGGCGAGTCGCGACTTTCGGGTTTCTTGTTGTGGCAGTCCGCGTTCGCCGAGTTCGCCTTCGTCGACCCCTACTGGCCCGCGTTCCGTAAGATCGATCTTTTGCGCGCGTTGCGTGATTTCAGTCGACGCGATCGCCGATTTGGCGCCTAACGGCTCGCTCGGACATTCGCGCATCGCGCTTGGCGTTCGACCAGGGACTCGTTGAATCTCGAGTAAAAAATCGAACGCGAAAACGGGAGCACCCGAAGGCACTCCCGTTTTCGCGTTGCAGCGACGCCTAGGACTGTTGTCCCGGGTGCGAAGGCGGCGGACCAAGGGTCGTGAGCGCAGTCGCTCGCAACGTCGTGGCGTTGCCAACCGACGTCTTGAGTGCTCCCTGGGCTGCTTCACGCTCGGTCGCCGTTGTGGCCGCTGCGATTGCCTTGGCGTACGTGGCCTGGGCCGAAGCGACCGAGGTTCGATACGTCTCGTTGACGTTCTGGAAACTGCTCACCCACGCGGTGCCGTTGTAACCGGCCGGTGGTGGTGGTGGGCTACCCGCACCAGTGATCGCTGACACGCGAGCGTTCACCGCGACCGCGACGGACGCGTCATAGGTCGCGAGGGCTGCCTGGCGCTCGGCCTTGGTGGTCGCTACTTGCAGCGCCGCCTGGAACGTCGTACGTGCACTCTGCACCGCCGTGTGGAAGGTCGCGTTGATCGTTTGGATTCCCGTGTAATAGGTCTTCCACGTCGCTCGCCACGTCGTCCACGCCGTTGGTGTTGAGGTCGTTGAGGTGTGCGCCTGCACGGAGACACTGACGTCGGACGAGGCACTCGCCACTGCGGGAATGCCGATTCCGAGACCGGCCGCGACGGCCAATGCGGTTACTGATTTGATTGCGTTGCGCTTCATCTGTTCTCCTTTCAAAGGAACATTCGTAAGCGTACGAACGTGCTTTGTGAGAACGCTGTGAGGCGGTTGTACGTCGAGTGAGACCTTTCAGAGAATTTGCTTAGAGAATCTCTGCTGTCTTATTTTTCGAACGCACGCTGTTTAGGAATTCTCGAGTTCTTCGACCGTGAGTTCGGCGGCGGGGTCGGCTTCGAGACGTTCATCGGGAAGTGGTGCGCCGCTCAGTACCGAAAGTCCGTAGGTGTCATTTCGCAGCCGCTCTTCAGCGCGCGAGACCGCCTCGAGGCGCTCTTGCAAACTCGCCGCGATCGCGTCGTTCTCCTCTTCGGAAGTGAAAGGTTCGGCCGAGTCGGTGAGGTCACCTTGCTCATTCGCCCCTTCGCGTTCGACGGCGCCGTTCACCGACGCTTGTTCGAGTAGTGCGACGAGACGCTCGCGTTCTTCACCTAATAGATCTTCGGCCCTTTGACGGTCCATATGTACTCCCTGTTCGTGGCCTTTGTTCTCATGCTAGGCGGGGCATCTGGCCGGGTCATCATTGAATCGTGCGATGAACAATGGGTGTCGCGCGATCACCAGAGCTTCGATAAACGTCCTTCGACTAACTCTGGACCTTCGAGAGGCGCCAAGTCATGAAGGTCCCCACTAACGGCCTTGCGACTACGAGCAGTGCTCTCTTCAAAAGCGGTGCGCACGGCGGGGCTTAAGAAACGCGAAGGCTGCGCCCACGAGTGATCGTCGCGTACGCGGTGATGGTGATAACGCAACGGCACGTAGACCGACAAGTTACGTCGGGCTCGCGTCACCGCGACGTAGAACAAACGGCGCTCCTCTTCGAGTCCTTCGGGTGAACCGAGCGCCATGTCGGCGGGAAAGTTGCCATCGGCGGCGTGAATAATGTGGACGGCGTCGAACTCGAGGCCCTTGGCCGAGTGCACCGTCGAAAGGACGAGCCAATCCTCATCCACCAGTGGTGGACCAGCGAAGTCGCCCGTCGAGATGGGCATCTCGAGGACGTGTTCGGCCGCGACGTCGCTCAGTCGCGTCGTGTCGCTACACGCCAAGACAAGTGCGCCAAGATCCTCGAGACGCGCGGGGGCGTCTTCGTAGGAGGCGAGGATGAAAGGAGCGAGTGCGTCACGAATCCGTTGCGCGTGCGTCATGGGCGCTTCGTGAACACGTGGTGCCATGGCGTCAATGAGTTGGCTGGCGATCTGACGAACGTCGACAGGAAGAAGCGCCAACGAGTCGGGCCACGCCTGTTGGACGTCGGCGAACTGGAGTGGCAGGGTGCGCGCATCGTCACGGAAGGTGTCGATGATTCGTCGAGCCTTGGCGGGCCCGACGCCAGGCAGGAGTTGGAGCACACGGAACCAAGCGACCTCGTCGCGCGGATTGTCGGCAAGTCGAAATGCCGCGAGCAAGTCCTTGACGTGCGCCGCTTCAAGGTAGCGCAGTCCGCCGTACTTCACGAAGGGAATCCGACGTCGCGAGAGTTCAATCTCCAAGTCGGCGCTGTGGTGCGCGGCACGAAAGAGTACGGCTTGTCGTTGGAGCGCGACGCCTTGCTCGTAGAGTTCGAGGACGCGGTCGCTCACTCGTTCGGATTGCTCTCGCTCGTCGGCGCAATGCACCAGTTGGGGAGCGTTCGCGCCGAGGACCGGTTTGTCTTCGCGCAAGACCGCACAAAATCCTTCGGGCGCGTCCGCGGCGAGTGAATTAGCGACAGCGAGAATCGCCCCCGAGGAGCGGTAGTTGACGTCCAGGGTGATTGTCGTGAGATTCTCGAAGTAGTTGGGTGCGTCCAAAAGAAAACGGGGTGAAGCGCCGCGAAAGCTGTAGATGGCTTGGGCGTCGTCACCCACGATCGTGATTCGAGGGTCGTATCTTCGAAGGCCCACCAATATGTCGAGTTGCAGTCTGTTGACGTCTTGGAATTCGTCGACGAGTACGTGATCGTACGACCCCGCCAACGTCGCTCCCACCGTCAGATCTTCGACGGCCGCGCGCCAAAATAGCAAGAGGTCATCAAAGTCCAAGAGACCGAGTGTGCGTTTGCGCGCCACGTAAGCCGAGAAGAGGGTGCCGATTTGCTCGTGGTGATCGGCGCACCACGGGGTGTGTTCTGCCATGACGTCGCGCAGTGGCACGCCGGAATTCACCGTCCGTGAATAGAGCGCCGTCAGCGTGTTCTTTTTTGGAAGTCGACGATTACCGCTGACGAGTGAGAGGTCCGCGCGCACGAGATCGACGAGGTCCGCCGCGTCTCCTTGGTCGACAACGCCAAATCCTTCGTCAAGGCCGAGCGTCGCGTGATGGCGACGCAGCGCGTGGTGCGCGACCGAGTGAAACGTCCCGCCCGCGACGCGCTGTACGTGGGCCGAGGAACGTAGGGCGCGGACCCGGCCGAGGATGTCACGCGCGGCTCGACGAGTGAAAGTGAGCAGGAGAATTCTCTCGGGCGCAACGCCTTGGTCGAGCAAGAACTCAACGCGGGCGGTGAGTGTCGTGGTCTTGCCGGTGCCCGGCCCCGCGACAATTCGCAGCGCGGTGTCGCCAAAACGCGCCGCTTCGCGCTGACGTTCATTGAGGTCACTGCGAGTGTCGGACATGAGCGCACGATACTGAGGGGATGTAACAAGAGACGGTCAAACTCGTGCCCGCAGTGGCGTCTAAGAGACTTCCCAGTGATGGTCGTCAAGTATCAGTTGGGCCAGGTCGATGGCTGACACTGGCTTGGAGAAGTAGAACCCTTGTGCACGCTGACAGTCCAAACCCTTGAGTCGGGTGAGTTGTTTCTTGGTCTCGACACCCTCAGCGATGACGTCGAGGTCAAGGGCACTGGACATGGCGATGATTGCCGCCACAAGGGCCGTATCGTGCGTATCAGAACCGAGACCGTCGATGAAAGCGCGGTCAATCTTCACCGCGTCAAAGGGGAAGAGTTTTAGGTAACTGAGCGACGAGTAACCAGTACCGAAGTCGTCGATGACCAACTGGACGCCGAGATCCTTCAACTCGTTCAGGATCCTGGCGCACTGTTCGACGTTCTCCATCAAAAGACTCTCGGTGAGCTCCAACGACAAATCAGCGGGTGGCAATTTGCTGCGCTTAAGCGCACCCTTGACCATCGCGACGATATCGGGGTCGAGCACCTGTCGAACGGAGAGATTGACCGCCATCGTGAGTGCTGGTACCGCCTTCTTCCACTTCACGAGCTGTTCACACGCTTCTTCGAGAACCCACGCGCCGATGGGAACAATCAAGCCTGAGTGTTCCGCGAGTGGAATGAATTGATCAGGGCTGACCGTGACGCCAGTGGGGTGCTCCCAGCGCACCAGCGCCTCGACTGAAACGAGCGCGCCGCTCCAGATATCGATGACGGGTTGGTACAGCACTCTAAACTCATTGCGCGAAATGCCCAGACGAAGAGCGGACGTCGTGGCCAACCGTTCCTCAACTTTTTCGTGAACACCCACGTCGTAGTGCGCGACACTCCCTGATCCTTCGCTCTTGGCGCGATACATCGCGAAATCCGCGTTTTTCAGCAAGGAGTCCGGTGTTGAATGCTCGTTCGAGACAGCTATCCCGATGCTCCCCGTCACTCGCACGTCGCTGTCGGCGAGCGTCAACGGTTCGTTCATGGCACGAAGGACTCGATTGGCTATGGTGTCGATCTCGCCGTCATTGGCACCCTCACAGATGACGACGAATTCGTCGCCACCAAAGCGCGCCACGGTGTCCTCAGGTCGGATTGCGTTGGCGATCTTGTTCGCGACGTGCACCAGCAACTCGTCGCCGTATTTGTGGCCCATCGTATCGTTGATCTCTTTGAAGTCGTCAATGTCGAGAAACAACACGCTGACGTTTTCCTTGCTTCGCACGGTTCGCGCGAGACTCTGCGCTAGACGGTCGTCCAAGAGGGCGCGATTGGGGAGATTCGTGAGACTGTCGTGGGTCGCGAGGTGAGCGAGTTCATTTTCCACTCGCTTGAGTTCGGTGATATCGAGCATGTGTGAATAGAGATAAAGAGGCGTGCCGTCTTCGTCGCGAACGACGATGACGTGCACGGAGGCTTGCACTTCTTGACCGTCGGAACGGAGGTAGCGGCGCTCGTAAACGAAAGACTTGGCCCCAGCGTTATTGATTGATTCCAATACGCTTTTGGCGGAAGTTTCGTCGGGACTCGTGAACGCAACCCAATCCCGACCCACGAGTTCGTCTCGCGGGCGTCCAAAGAAATCACAGACTTTCTCGTTCACTCGAAGGCAGATCCCCTCCAGAGTGAAAATTGACGTGCCAATCGCGGACTGTTCGAAACTCGCTTCGAAACGTAACTCCAGAGCGCGTCGCGCCTTTTCTTCGAGCATGCTCTCGGTGGCGTCGGGCAACGTCCCCGCCATTCGTATGGGCGCATGGTCGTCGTCGAACACTATTTCGCCACGCGCACTCACGTACCGCTCGTCACCGCTGGATCGTATGATGCGAAAACTGACGTCAAAGGGAATGCCGCGCAGAGCACCGTTGAACCACGCGTGGCGAATCGTCGCGGAGTCATCCACGTGTACTTTCGTCATAAACAATTGTCTCGACGGTGTCTCTTTGGTGTCGATACCGAGTATTCGAAAGGTTTCTTCCGACCACGTCATCGCGTCTTTCACGACGTCGTACTGCACGCCCCCCACATGGGCGATCCGCTGGGTTTCCATCAATTGACGTTGACTCTCGCGCAGACGTTGTTCTTGGGCGTGTTGTTCGGTCTCGTCGTGGGCGAATCGTGAAACTCCAACGACGTCGCCATTTGTGTCCAGAATCGGCGACACCGTCATCTCGACGTCAATGAGTATGCCTTCACTCGTCATACGTGACGTCACATATCGCTGCGGCTTCTTTTTTTGGATGACGTTTTCTTGGACTCGATGTTGTTGCTCGAGGAAGTCGGGTGGCACGAGGAGATGGACCGACTTGCCGAGAATCTTGGATGCGGGATAATTGAAGAGCTTCTCGGCTGCGGGGTTCCAACTCGTGATAGTGCCGTCGATCAACGCCGAGAAAATGGCGTCACCTGAGCCTTCAAAGATCGTCGAGAGTAACAGTTGCTGATTATCCTTTTCGTGCTCTGCCGTGACGTCGATGGCGACAACACCGATGCCGAGTATTTCGTCGCCCAGCAGAACCGGGTAATAACTGACTGACCAGTGGTGTGTACGAGTGCTGTCAGTGCTCGATGGCCTGATGATCGAAACGTTGCGCTTGGCGGGACCTCCCGCCAGAATTTCGTCGAAGGCGAGTTTGACCTCTGGCCACGCCGTTGGAATCGCGTCGGCAACCGGCGTACCGATGCTTGCAGCGACCGTGGTGTCAACGATGTTTGCGAGGTAGTCGTTGACACGAACAACGCAGTAGTTCCGATTCACGAAGGCGATACCGATGGGCGCGTCCTTCAGCAGCACCGCGAGTAGTGCTGAAGTTTCGGCGTCCGCTCGAAGGGAACGAGCAAGAGCTTCGACGGCGACAACCTTTTCGTCGATATCGACGGCGGTACCAATCCATGTGCGTAGACGCCCGTGCGTGTCATAAACGGGGAGGGCGCGTACTTCGTGCCAACGGTAGACACCGTCGTAACGTCGGATTCGGTATTCGCGTGAGAACTCCGTTGTTGCTCCGAGCGCGCTCTTCCAGTCTTTATGCACTGACTGGAGGTCGTCGGGGTGCGTCAAGGAGAACCAGTCCCAGATCTCCCCGTCGTGTGGCGAGAGGCCCGTATAGGTCTTGCCGTGGTCGTTGAGTGATTCGCTCGCTCCTCGTGCCGACGACGTCCAGGCAATGAGCGGTAACGAGTCACAAATCACCCACAGGTCGACGTCGTCAATCTCCGTCCCTCGCGCGATTTCGGCGATGCTCATGTGCGTACCTGGGATGATGGCGTCACGGCGATCTACGTATTCTCAGTGGATTGTTCTCCACCATGATTTGGCGAGAGCTTGCTAAGAGCGCGCCGCGCTTTATCTGCGTGACTCTCTGAGGGTGAACTGTCGCGTTGCTTGACGCTTTGTGCGGCCGACGCGCCTGCGGACGGGTCAAAGAGATAGTCCGCGAGGGAATCGTCACCCGACACCGTCGGTTCCGTCTCGTTGTTTGGCTCACTCATCGACAACCCATTTGGTTTCGGGTCACCAGGGTCTTGAGCGACAATTAGGTATTCGCACTAAACCAATGCGGCTTTCGCACGGTCTCGTAACTGCAACTTACACCCCTACAGCCCTTTTTTGACCGGGCACTCGTCCTCGCTCACGTAGTGCTAATTGTGCACATCGACGCGAGCACGCAATTACTTAACGAAGGCACCCACACGAAGGATTGTCCTCGTCATTCTGACTCCCCGCCCGCGAGTGTCCCCGCCGCGACAATTCCTAGCTCGCCGTGCGGCGCGGTTTTCGTATCTCGCGTGCTTGGCGTGGGTCGTCGTCCTGGCACGAAGAAGGCGGCGAAAGTCGCGAAGACCGTCGCGACGGTGAGCAACAAGAACCCGTGCGTATAACCCGACTCGCGCGGCACCGCTCCCGCACGAACGCCTGACGTGACGATGCTACTCATCACCGCCGCGCCCACAGAGCCGCCAATCGTGCGGATATTCGCGTTCATGCCGCTCGCGACACCGGTTTGCTCGGGCGGCACCGCGACGACCACGAGCGCCGACATCGACGAAAACGCCAGACCAAATCCAATGCCCTCGATAACCATCGCGAGCAGGATCTCCCATTGTGCGGCGTGGGCGACCGTCAAGAGGAAGAAGCTCACGAGGTCAACGAAGAGACCTACCACGAGTACGCGTTTGCTCCCGTATCGCCGCGATAGTCGCCCCGACAGCATGCCGAAGAAGAACATGAAGACGCTCAGTGGTAACAAGAGCAGTCCCGAACGAGTGATGCTCAGACCAAAGCCGTAACCCGCCGAGTGCGGCGTCTGGAGGAACTCGGGCAGGAACGCGAAGACTGCGTACATGCCAACGCCCACGAGGAACGCGACGAGGTTGGTCGTCCACACCGCGGGGATTCGCATCATGTGCATGTCAATGAGTGGGTTCTTCGAGTGCGCCTCGACGTAGATCCAAAGCCCGGCGATCACGACGCCGGCGACAATGAGTCCGATCACGCGCGACGATCCCCAGCCCCACGTGGGTGCTTCACTGATGGCAAGTATCAGGGCCACTAACCACACCGAAAGAAGAATGACGCCGTTCCAACTCAACTTGCCGGGCGTTCGTACCTCGGACTCAGGAATCACCAAGTGTGCCGCGATCGCGCCCAGTCCCATGACGACCATGGGGATCCAGAACAACCAGTGGTAGTTAAAAACGTCGACGATGGGACCAGCGAGCACGATGCCCACGCCCGCACCCGCGGCCGCGAGCGCGGCGATGACGCCAATGGCGCCGAGGATCTTCTCTTGAGGGAATTCGTCGCGAATGAGACCGAAGGCGAGTGGCAAGACGCCGCCGCCAATACCTTGGATGGCGCGCGCCACGATCATCAGCGTGATCGAACTCGCGACGGCCGCCAAGAGCGAGCCAAGCGTGAGAGCGATCAACGTGAGAACGAGCAATCGTTCCTTGCCGTACATGTCGCCGAGTCGACCCATGATGGGCGTGAAGATCGCAGCCGCTAAGAGGTACGCCGTAAGGACCCACGTCACCGTGTTCTGTGACGTGTGCAGCCCCGCTTGGATGGTTGGCAGTACGGGAATCACTAGCGACTGCAAGAGGGCGTAGCCACCTACCGCGAGGGCCAAGACGGCGTATGTCGCCTTATACGAACGGCGGACCTTTTCGGTTGACATGGGGAGCTCCACTTCAGGTGACGGAGTCAACTCCGAAAAAGCAGACTATGGGAAAACGGTAGTGCCGTTGTCGTCATAGACCCGCGCGCCGCAGGATTTCACAGTTCCTTAAGCGAAAAACAGCGCAAGGGCAGTGCTGGGCGAGTGCGACGACGCGCACGTACTCAATATGCACTACACAAAATCGAGACAATCTGCATGCACATAACAACGCAGTTGCGTGATTCCCTAATAAACGAACAAAAATAGCGTGTCTTTACATGGAGACAAACAGCAACAGCACAATAATTCAAGGCCAGTACCAAATCACGACACCAGCGTCCATTGGGGAAGCCATCCGTCATTACCGATCCCTCGCGGGCATCACGCAGGAAGAATTGTCGCGCCGGACCGGGATTCGCCGGGTGTATCTCTCAGAAATGGAAAGTGGCAAGGAAACCGAACAGATCAAACGGCTTCTCACCGTGCTCCACGAACTCGGCGTGCACGTCACGTTCGAGAAAGTGGACACCTCGATTGGGAGGTACTTTGACCTGGACGAGTATCGCTCAACTCTTGTTTGAGTCAGCGATTGACCGTCGTTTCGGTTTGCACACGTCGACGGACGAAAGGACGTCGCAAGTCGGGATTTGAGGTTATTTTGCCTGAATTTCGGGGTTTAAGGACGATTTCGTTCCCGTCGGTCCACGTGGCGCCTTCCCCCGGGCGTCACGTGGACCGATTACTACATTTAGCTCACGTAGACGTCGAACTCACCTTCGTCGATCTCTTCGAACGTGACGTCACCGCGCGCAATTTCCTTTGAGGGCGCTCGAAGGAAGAAGGCCGTGACGAGCAGTCCCGCGACGGCACACAGCACGCCGGCGTAGAAGGTGACGTGATAGCCGTCAACGAGTGCGGTGGAAGGATTCACGCCCGCGCGTATCTTCGACGACGTCGTGCTCGCCGCGAGTGTCCCAAAGACCGCGAGGGCCGCCGAAGACGCTAACCACATCGACACGTTTACGATGCCCGAGGCGAGTCCCGCGTCAGCCTTGGGGACGTCCGCCATCGCAATCGTGAGCAGTGGAACCGCAGAGATGCTCATGCCGAAGCCGAGCAACAAAAATGCCGGCAAGACCCCAGTCACGTAACTCGAGTGAACACCCGTGTGCGCGAGAACCAAGAGGCCCGCGATCACCGAAATCATGCCGGGGATCAGGAGACGCATTGGACCATAACGCAAGAGCAATCGACTCGTAAGACCAAGTGACATCGTGGCCATGACGAGGGTCATCGGAAGGAACGCGAGTCCGGTGCGAAGTGGTGCGTAACCGAGAACCTTTTCGAGGTACAACGCGCCAAAGAAGAACACCGAGAACATCGACGAGAAGCTCAGTCCTCGCACGACACTCGAGATCGTGAGACTTCGAATTTTTAGTATGTGAACAGGTAAAATAGGCTTCCCAATGCGTGACTCGTAGGTCGCAAAAATTCCCAAAAGACCCACTGATAGTGCGCCGGTGATCAGCGTGTGACCCGACAACCAACCGTAACTGGACGCTTTGACAATGGTGTAGATGCCAAGGACGAGAGCGAGCGTCATCATCAACGAACCAGCGATGTCAAGACCTTCCTTGGCGCCAATACCTGGGTTCTCCTTAATGAGGATCGAACCGAGCAACAATGTGAGCGCCCCAATGGGCACGTTGATCACGAAGATCCAGTGCCAGTTCACGGCTTGGGTCAAGATGCCTCCGACGAGCAGACCAATTGATCCACCACCGACCGCGACGAACATGAACACGCTCATCGCCTTGGCTCGCTCAGCGGCGCCGGGGAACTCCGTCACGATGATTGCGACGATGACTGAGGTGGAGATGGCGCCACCGAGTCCCTGGAAGAAGCGCGCAACGATGAGCGTCCCCTGACTGCTCGCCATTGAAAACACGAGCGACGAAAGAGTAAAGACCGCGACACCCGAAAGGAAGACTTTCTTTCGCCCAAAGAGGTCGCCGAGCCGTCCCGCCAACAGCAAGAAGCTTCCGAACGCGATCAAGTACGCGTCGACCACCCAAGTCAGATTCGCTTGAGAAAAGTGAAGACTGCGCTGGATCGAGGGGAGTGCGACGTTCACGATGGACGAGTCCAGCGCGTTCATCAGCATCGCGAGGCACACAACGACGAGAGCAATCCATCGTCGTCGGCTCGAAGTCCCTGGTGAAATGGTTAAAATATCTGACATTGTTGGTTCCTTTATCATGAAGGGCGACAACTTATCAATGTAAGTGTATTGTCGCTTGATAGATATAATCATGATAGCATGAATATCTATCAATTACTACCATTGGACACCATGGATGAGAATCTGTCGACTGGACCGATTTTGTTGCTCACACAACTCTCGCGTCTCGTCAGTCGGCGAAGTACTCCCGAACTTCTGGGTCAAACGTTAAAAGAACTGGCGGCACTTTCTTTTCTTCGCGATTACGACGAAGTGACCCAACAGGCGCTCACCGAAGGTCTCTGCATCGACGCCAACTACGCGGTTCTCTTGCTCAACGACCTCGAATCGTCTGACTACGTCGAGCGGCGTCGCGACCCGAGCGATCGTAGGCGTCACATCGTAAAGATGACCCCGCAGGGGCGCGAAGCCTTACACCGAGCCGAAGCCGCGCAACAAACGCTAGAGGATGAAATCCTGATTGGGCTCAGTGTTGCGGAGAGAACAGAACTCGCGCACTTGCTGCGCAAGGCGCTCGATGTCCACACCGCATCGACCGCTTCAACGACCGCGGCAGAAAACGTGCACGCGTCCTGACGTAGCGCGTTCGCGACTGATTCAGTCCGAGGGCGAAATTCTGAAGATCCTCGGCATCGCTCGCGACGCGCGAGTCAGCGTCACGTTCGTTCGATAATTTCGTCGTAGATCGGTGTGAGTGCATCAAAGCGCGGCTGAAAGGCAACCTCCTCGCCCGAAAAGAGGGCCTGGAGAATCTCGAGGTGCGTGTGCCACCCGGCCGCTATACCTCGAATGTCGTCACTGGTGATCTTGTCGTGATGCAACGTAAGCGCGGTCTGATCGGCGTTCTCGGCAAGTTCGAATCGGACCATTGAAGTGCTGGCACCTTCGTTCCATGAGTATTCGAGCGTGCGTGGTGCATCAAAAACGGAGATCGTACCTTTGCTTTCGTCCGTGCCACCCCAGAAGTAGTGCACTGATCCGCCCACTCGTGGGTCGAAATCCATTGCCTCGGTCAACATCCACTCAGAGATGCGCGCCACGTCCGTGAGGGCAAACCAAAGTTCCTCGGCGCGCACGTCGTAGGTGCGATCGTAACGAATTGACCAGAAGTTGTCGTCGCGCCTGAGGCTACCTAAATTGTCGGTCACGTTTCGCTCTTCATTCGGCGCTCGGCCATGGCGAGTGGAAGAGTGTCCTTGAGGGTGCGCGCCGGCGCCAGCGAGTTCGAGAGTACGTGAATAAGCATATGTAAACATAGGTTTCGGCGAGTTGCAATTCACTTGGGAAGCCCAAGGTCCGTGACGTCAAACGTGTCGTAAGTAGGGTGACTACATGGTGACACTNNAACCGCACGTGGTTCGTCGTCGGCAAGGCATTTATGTGGGAGCGCCCATTTACGAAGGCTGATCGTCAGCGTCAGCCAAGTGGCGAACTACCCGAAGGGCCAATACTGGCCCTTCGTACGGAGGACCTTGACGACAAAGAAGCAGCGCTTGCTGCGCATCCCAAAGCTTTCTTTACGATTCCACATTTCGATGGCTACGCCGCGGTATTGGTGCAATTGAACGTCGTCATGAAACGAGAACTGAAGACAGCAATATTCGACGCGTGGCTCGCGAGCGCGCCGAGACGATTATCGGATCAATATCTCAGGTAGTCAAGATGGGGCCAGGTTTGCCACGACGTACGACAACGTCTCGCACCGCCGCGCGGTTGCGGCGCGCGCGACTTTCCCCAGGTCCTCGTCTCACGTCGAGGGTTGAGACGACCGTCACATTGTTCGTCGAAGGTGTTTGACAATTCGAAACCTCGGTGATAGAAATTCAGACATCAGATGTCTCGGGGGGAAATTTGGCTGCTGCTCTAATTTTTGCGCGAATATCTGGGTATTGCTTCGAAAACATCGGACCAATGTACAGAGGGGGGAAGTTTCAATGAACGAAGAAAATGCTGCATCCGCGGTGACGCGGAGCAGAAGGAAGGGCCGAAATGCGAGGACCTACCGGTCACTCAGCGTCGGTCTTGCGGGGGCGCTCCTCGCGACCATGATCGCGCTGGTAGTACCCAGCGCCACGGCCGTGAGTAGTGCGTCGGCACCGATAAAGATTGGCGTGTCGCTGACGTACAACAACACCGACTTCTGGTCGGCGTACATCACGTACGAGCAGCAGTACGCCAAGCAGGACAACGTGAAGCTGCTAGGACCATTGCTGTCCGAGGCGAGTGCCAGCCTTCAGAACCAGCAGATTGAAGAGTTGGTCAATGAGGGCGCCAAGGCCGTCATCGTGAACCCCGAGACCGCAACAAGTCTCGCGCCCGCGATTGCGTACGCCGCCAAGCACAAGGTGCAACTGATCTCAGTTGACACCATCGTCGGAGTAGGTCACGTGTACATGGTGGTTCGTGCGTCGAACCTGTTGTACGGTCAAGACGCCTGTGCCTACATGGTGAGCCAGGGTGTGAAGTCCGGTTACGTGCTCAACCTCGAGGGTGACCTCACTTCGTCCAACGGTGCGGACCGTTCGAACGCCTTCGCCGCGTGCATGCAAGCGAACGCGCCGAACGTGACTGTTCTGAACGACCCGACAGTGTGGAATGACGCGACCGCAGTCTCTGACGCTCAGACCGCCATCACGGCGTACGGAAGTCAGTTGAAGGGCATCTACTCGCAGTGGTCGTCTCCTGACACCGGCATCATTCCCTTGTTGACGAAGGCGAACTTGTCGCCACTCCTCGTCAGCGACGATGGTGTGCCCTTTGAGATGTGTGACATTGGTTCTGGAACGGTTTCGGCCTCTCAGTCCCAGCCCGCGAACCTCTACGCCCAGTACGCCTTGCAGTACGCCGTTGACGCGGCCAAGGGTGTCGTGCTGAAGGTTGGCGAAAAGGGCGGCGGAGCACCAACGCTGCAAGACGTGAGCTATGACAACGACACGAACCTTGCTGACCCGATTGTTGCGCCGTTCGTCACCAAGACGGCTATTTCGTTGAAGGTGGCAACGCCAGTTGACGGACTTCCTTCCACTGAGGAATCAACACCAGTTTCGAACACGTCGCTGTGGGGTAACGCTTTTGGCGCTGCTCACGGTGGTGTTTGTAACGCCTCGTAGTTACAAAGTCTCAACGGAGGATTTCCATAGTGACTCAGCTCTTTGCGGTTGAAGCAAAAGGGATTGAGAAAAGTTTTGGTAGCACGAAGGCACTGCGCGGCGTCGATCTTTCAATCGGCGCCGGGCAGTGCCTCGGGCTAGTTGGACGTAACGGAGCGGGTAAGTCAACTCTCGTTTCTATTCTCAGCGGACTCGCCAAACCCGATGTGGGTGAGGTGTTCTTTCACGGTGAACCAGCCCCCTCGCTGCGTGACATTGACGGTTGGCGAAAACAGATCGCCACCGTCTTCCAACATTCAAAAGTCGTGCCTCAGCTCAGCGTGACCGAGAACGTCTTTCTTGGTAGCCCGGCGCTGCGGCGCGGCGTAGTTGATTGGCACCAAATGCGCGAAGCTACGCGCGCAATTATCGACGAGTGGAATTTTGATATCTCGGTGACCGCGCGCTGCGAGACTCTCACCGTCGAGCAGCTCCAAGTGGTGGAAATCGTACGGGCACTCGCCACAGGCGCTCAGTGCATCCTTCTCGACGAGCCGACGTCGGCGTTGGAACGACGCGCCGTCGATCGGCTCTTTGAACGAGTCAATCAGTTAGTCAAGAATGGTGTTGCGGTGCTTTACATCTCGCATCACCTTGAAGAGGTATTTGACATCTGCAGTGACGTAACGGTCCTGCGCGATGGCGAAGTGGTCGTCAACAGTCCAATTGGCAAAATAGATAAGGAACAGATGGTCGCCGCGATGGTAGGAGAGATTCCTGCGACGGCGAGCGTGACCGACGAACTCGGCGTACTCCTTAAGCGGTCAAGTGAAGGTGACGATGAGTCAGAGCGCGAAGGACTCGTGGTCCAAGATTTGCACGTCACGTCCTCTCGCGGAGACGTGCTGGGCGTTTCGCTCACGGTGCGACCTGGTGAATGTCTCGGCGTGACCGGACTTCTCGGGGCCGGTGTAGCGACACTCGGACGCGCAGTCGCGGGATCTCAGAAGTTCGACAGCGGAAAAATAACGCTTAACGGCCGTGTGCTTCCTTCGGGGCGGCGCGACATCTCACTGAAGGGTGGTGTTGGTTACATTCCCGAAAACCGCCAACTCGAGGGATTCGTCGCTCACCTGGGCGTGGGCGAGAACGTCACGATGACGATTACGAATCGGCTCGCGAAACGATTTGGTTGGTTGAGTCCGCGCCACCGTGACGATTCGGCAGTGGCCATGACGAAGGCTCTTTCGGTCGTCTCGTCGGGGATGAAACAACCGGTTGGCGAACTTTCGGGTGGCAATCAACAAAAAGTGACCGTGGCGCGTTCGCTCGTGAGTAATCCAACTCTGATCGTCGCGGTTACTCCGACGCGAGGGGTCGACGTCGCGTCAAAGAGTTTGTTGTTGCAATCGCTCATTGAAGCTGCCCGGTCAACCGGCGCGGCGCTATTGATATGTAGCGATGAACTCGATGACCTTGTTGATTGCGATCGAATCATCGT
>PKZI01000047.1 GCA_003133005.1 Acidimicrobiaceae bacterium
GTGCGCTCTTCGTAAGTCGCTCGAATTTCGACCGGAGTAGATGGTGACACCAGACTCAGCAGACGATCGAGCGGTGAGTCGTGGCGTATTGGGCCGTGATCGACGTCCACAGGCTTCGGTGGTATTTGCACTTGGCATTGGCGGCGTGGTGGGTGCGTTGGCGCGGTATCTCATTGCACGAGCACTTCCCGTGACGACCGGCGCGTTCCCCTGGAGCACGTTTTTGATCAACGTGACTGGATCGTTGGCGCTGGGGTTCTTGGTCGTGCTGTTACTCGAGCGATTTCCCCGCGATCGGTTCGTGCGACTCTTCATGGGAACTGGGATCATTGGGGCGTACACGACGTTCTCCACGCTCGAGGTGGACACGGCGTTGCTCTTTCGCGCACACCATGTGTTCGTCGGTGTTCTCTATGTCGTCGCGAGCCTCGCCGCAGGACTCGTGGCGGTGTGGTTCGGCACGTACGTCGCGAAGGTCAGTTTTGGACATCGATGGTCGCGAGGCGAGACGAAATGAGCGGTGACATCACGCCCTTTCCGTCCCATCCGGCCGTACGCCTCACGATGTTCTTCGACGCCCACGACCACGACCTTCACGGCTCGCTCCTCGTGCACCTGATGGCTCGCGCCCGACAAATGGAGATTGCGGGTGCAACCGCTCTCGAAGGTTTCAAGGGTTATGGCGTCTCGGGAGCGATTCACGAAAGGGGCGCACTCCGTGACGAAGCACCCATCATGATGATTATCGTCGAGAGTGCCGAGCGGATTGATTCGTACTTGGCAGCAACGCTTGACCTCACGGCGAACGTTCTCATCACTTTGACGAACGTCGACGTGGTGGAGCTCTAGCGCGGTGAGGTACGAGGAGTGACCCTTGAACTCTTTGTGATGGTGGCGATTGGTGGGTGCGTCGGGGCGCCATCGCGCTACTTGCTCGATCGGAAGATCAATGGGCGAATTGAATCGGACCTTCCATGGGGCACCTTTCTCGTGAACATCTCTGGTTCACTGATACTTGGTCTCGTCACCGGTCTGTCACTCAGCCACCATCTCTCACCACTCGCCAAAGCGCTGATCGGCACCGGCTTCTGTGGTGCGTACACGACGTTTTCGACGTTCACGCTCGAGACACTTCGACTCTTCGAGGTGGGGCAGTACGCCAATGCGGCACTCAACGTCACCGTCAGTACCTTGGTCGGTCTTGCAGGCGCGGGAATAGGGCTCGCCATCGGACTCGCTTTCTAGCTTGGCGGCGTACGTCTGAGTGTCCGAGTGAATTGATTACCCGGAGTAATGTCTTGGCACGTTGAACCTGATCGGAGTCTCTTGTCGCGTTGTTTAGTAATACAGCACGTTGAACCGGAAGGCCCTTACGCAATTGCACTGGCGCTCGAGGAATACGGTGTTGAGCTCGATGTCCGTCACCTTTTCGCAGGTGACGAAGTTCCCACGCAACTGGACGAGTACAGCGGTGTCGTCGTCATGGGTGGTCCGATGTCGGTGACGAGTGACCACGGTTTTCCAACGCGACGCGCCGAACTGGCCCTGCTTGCTCAAGCCGTCGCGATCGGCTTACCGACACTCTGCGTGTGCCTGGGAGCGCAGTTACTTGCTGTGGCGACCGGAGGGCGCGTCTACGCCGGCGAACATGGTAGAGAAATTGGATTCGGGACTGTCCGCTTGGAGTCGACGGCGGACGACGACTACCTCCTTTCATCCCTCGAGCGAGATCAAACGGTTTTGCACTGGCACGGTGACACGTTTGACTTAGGTCCGGATGCGGTGCGCCTTTGCGAGAATGAACTCTATAAGAATCAATGTTTTTCAGTCGGCCCGAATGCGTGGGGCTTCCAATTCCACTTCGAAGTCGACAAAGAGGCTGTCGAAGCATTCGTGGAAACGTTCCAAGGAGAGGTCACCGCCGCTGGCCTCGACCCCTTCGCCATTCTTGGCGACGCTCCCGAGGCGATTAGTCGACTTGTCGATCTCACTGACCAAGTCACGACACGTTTTGCGTTGCTCGTCGCCGCGTTCCGAATGGTGAATGATCCGCCTTTTCAGCGATAACCCCGCTGGTGGTACGAGGATTTCCTTTGCGGGCGTCTGGGATGATGAAGGGCCGCCTGCGCGCTCGGCGTGTCCCGCCTGACTATTTCAAAGTCCGCGGCTTTATCGGGCCGGGATGTCGCTCGCGCGAGAATGAGACAATTCTGACGTCGCGCACTTGCGCGACGAATCAACACGTAGACGGATAACGCGCCGCTACCGCAGCGACAACGATGTCCGAAGCACTGTGCTGTTATTGGGGGGCTGGGCCGCGGTTGGATCGTCAATCGCCGAAATTGACTGGTAGAACTTTCGAAACGTCGTGGATCCGGGTATGCGTTCGATCATGGCTTGACCAAGAAACTCTTCGGCGTTCATCGCCCAAATCATCCGCGCGAGACGAAGACTTGCGCCACTCGAGTGCACAATGAGTTGGACCACCAGAGCAACAAGAAGCGCCATTCCAAAGGCACGCACTTCGTTGCCTTCGCGTAACATCCGAGCGAGCACGAACATTGACGCGATATAGGAGAACGACCCCCTCGTCACTCCGCGGAGAAACGCTGACGAGGCTTGTGCGCCCACTTCACGACGAGTGAAAAAGGCCATCATGAGACTGGTGAGAGGAATTGCGTCAAACACGCCTGCGACGCCCGCGCCCATTCGACCCGCGAGTGAGATCAACACGACGGTGAAAATGGTCGAAACAGCGAGGCGCAGCGCCAGACGTTGTTTGGTCGGTAAGTGTGCAACGACGGCAGCACGCGGCCACAGCAACAACGCCAGTACGAAACTGAGAATCGCGATGCCGGCACCCACGACGATTGAGACGTGGCTCACGCGCAACAAGATCGCGACGACGGCGAACGCAACGAGTGCGCCGATCGTTGATGTTGATGCGCCAAAACGCTGGGCGAGGTGCGCGAACACCCACATCAGGGCTACCTCGGCCGTGGCGGCGACGAGAAGTGAGGCGGACATCGAGCGTGCGAAGGCCACACCATACTGATGAGCAATGAGCCAGAGGAAGGGCAAGAAGAGCAAGGGGAGGCCCACGATGAGTCCGCCGATGGCATGACCGAACCGGCGCTGGGCGAGAGAGCCAATCAGCACCGAAGCGGGGGCGAGAATGATGCGAAGAATCAAGAAAATCATGCCTCCAGAGTACGAGTCATATAACCTCAAATGACTCGGATTAGTTGCCAGAAACGAGAAAATATCCGTGATATAACTGAGAAAGTTCCACTATTGCCTCGGAAAACGAGGTAAAGTAAAATGCCTATGGATGACATTGACCGCACCTTACTTATGTCGCTCGTAGAAGACGGTCGACTTAGTTATCAACAGTTGGCGAACCAAGTCCATTTGAGCGCCAACAGCACGGCCGATCGGATTCGCAGGCTCCGCCAGCGTGGTGTGTTGGCAGGCGTTCACGCGGAAATCGGGCTCGAGGCGCTCGGTCACTCTTTGCAGTCGCTCACCGACATAAAACTCCGCGAGTCCGTCGATCGACGTCAATTTGAACGCGATCTCGAAGGTGTGCATCAAGTATTGAGCGCGATTCACACGACGGGCGAGTTCGACTATCAACTGTGGACCGCGAACGCCAACACCGACGAATTGCAAACAGTCATCGACATTCTTCGAGAGTTAGGCGCGCGCGACATCCAAAGTCGAATCGTGCTCGGTGAAATACGGTTCAACGCAGCGCGTCTACTCGAAATTGAGCCGCGTAGTTAGCGGCTTGAATTAAGCGAGAACGTATCTCTCAATTGCGTTCGCAAAACCTTCGTCTTCGTTCGAAGTCGTGACGACGTCTGCAGCGTGCTGCACATCATCGAGGGCGTTGCCCATGGCGATGCTAAGTCCCGCCACTTCGAACATGGCGACGTCATTGTGCATGTCACCAATCGTCGCAATCTCGCTCACGTCGATATCGTATTGCGCCGCGAGAAATCGAACGACGTTTCCCTTGGTTGCTTCGACACTGGTGACGTCAAGGAAATAGCTCTGCGATTGGCTCGCGGACACGTGGCGAGCGTAGCGCTCGTTAATCTGTGTGTTCGCTGCCGCGTGTATTGAGGGATCATCGCTGACACCGACGATCTTGAATATCCCTTCTTCGACGCCATCAAAGTCGCCGACCTTGGTTGGCTCACACGAACACCCTTCTGCTTCGTGCGCGACGTGTGGTCCATCGACGTTCTGGACGTACCAGTTGGTGCCTTGATAAACCCAAATATCAAAACCGTAGGACGCCAATAGGTCGAGTATCAGAGCCGCGATCTGCCGGTCGATGGTCTTTTCTTCAAGAATGTTCATACTGCGGTCAATGATGAGTCCCCCGTTGAATGCGCCCAGCGGTGTTTCGAGTTTCAGTGGCTCGATGAATCGAGTGAGCGCCTGAGGCGGGCGGGCGCTGGTGATGGCAAAGCCGATGTTCGCTTTACGCAGACTTTCCACGGCCGCTATTGCGCGAGGCGTGAGCACCTTTTCATGGGTTACGAGCGTACCGTCGACATCTGAGAGTACGAGGCGCACTCGGCGAGTCTTAGCGTCCGTCACGGTCATCGTTTCGCTTCAATTCGCGATAGCGAGTGATCAGGGCGTTCGTTGACGAGTCGTGAGCGAGCACCGGTTCATCTGCATTTTCGAGTTCGGGAATGATCGCCACCGCGAGAACCTTACCGAGTTCAACGCCCCACTGATCAAAGGAGTCGATGCCCCAAAGAGCCCCCTGGGTAAAGACGACGTGTTCGTAGAGCGCCACGAGCGACCCGAGCAGTCGCGGGGTAAGGAGGTCACAGAGTAACACGTTGGTGGGGCGGTTTCCCTCCATTACCCGGTGGGGGACCACGTTTTCGGTGCTACCCTCGGCGCGAACCTGCCCTTCGGTCTTGCCAAAGGCGAGCGCTTCAGCCTGGGCAAAGACGTTGGAGCTAAGTATGTCGTGATGATCGCCGAGTGGGTTGAGGCTCCTCGCGAAACCTATGAGGTCGAGCGGCACGATGGTGGTGCCCTGATGGAGTAGTTGGTAGAAGCTGTGCTGACCGTTGGTTCCTGGCTCGCCCCAGTAGATGGCGCCCGTTGGATAGTCAACAGGTGAGCCTTGGGACGTCACGTGCTTACCGTTCGATTCCATGGTCAATTGCTGCAAGTATGCGGGGAACCTCTTGAGGTATTGCTCGTACGGCATGACCCCGACGCTCGGGAAAGAAAAAAAGTCTCGATTCCACAGTCCGATCAGACCCATGACGACGGGCAGATTCTCTTCGAGGGGTGCCGTGCGAAAGTGTTCGTCCATTGCGTGAAAACCGGCGAGCAACTCTTCGAAGTGCTCGGGACCCACTGCGATCATCGTTGAGAGACCGATTGCCGAATCCATTGAGTAGCGGCCGCCCACCCAATCCCAGAAGCCGAACATGTTTGAAATGTCGATGCCGAACGCCGCGACGAGTTTCTCGTTGGTGGACACGGCGACGAAGTGCTTCGCCACGGCATCGACACCGAGGGCACTCGTGAGCCAGTCCCGGGCGCTATGCGCGTTGGTCAGGGTTTCAAGAGTGCCGAACGTTTTTGAAGAGATGATGAAGAGTGTCTCAGCAGGCTTGAGATCACGCACCGCTTCGACGAAGTCAGTTGCATCAACGTTGGATACGAATCGAAAGGTGAGGTCGCGCTGGCTGTAAAAGCGAAGCGCCTCGTACGCCATGACGGGACCTAGGTCCGATCCGCCGATACCGATATTCACGATGTTCTTAATTCGTTTTCCTGTAGCGCCCCTCCAATCGCCCGAGCGCACGCGCTGCGCAAAGTCGGACATCCGCGCAAGAACTTTCTGCACTTGCACAACAACATCTTCGCCGTCAACAACGAGTGACGCATCTTTGGGAAGGCGTAGGGCGACGTGCAGCACTGCACGGTTCTCGGAGGTATTTATGTGCGCGCCAGCGAACATGGCGTCGCGGTACTTTTCGAGTTCTGCTTCGCGCGCGAGACTGAATAAAAGATCCAACGTTTCATCGGTGACACGATTTTTCGAGTAGTCAAGGTAAATTTCCTCAGCTTCGAGGCGCATCCTTTTTCCACGGTGTGGATCGACCGCGAAGAATTCGCGCAAGTGGCGTGTCTTAATCTCCTCGAAGTGCTGCTCGAGTTTTTTCCATGAAGGCAGTTCGCGAAGTCGTGTTGTCATATGATTTTCCTTCTCGTGCGCTTAGAGAAAATACGCGTTGGTCGAATCGACGCCGCGATGGAACGAAGAACGGGCGGCGGTTTCATGGTGTCTCGAATTTACGCGTGATTAGCGCTGACCTCGCACGGCTCATTGAGAACTTCGAAATTCACGAGTTCACGTCATGCAGTAAACATTGAGGTTCTTCCGTCAGCGTTTCCCATTGATTCTTAAGACAAACGTCATGGGAATACCCGTAATCGTCGACCTAGGCTTTTCTCACGTGCGTGCTCTCTTGATGAAGTTTCTGGTGATCCTTATTGTGTCGGCGACGGGACTGCTGAGCGGCGTGATTCTTGCACCTTTGGGGTCAGCCGCCTCGAGCGGGTCGGCCTCGATTGGCTATGACGTGAGCTATCCCCAATGCGGACGTACGTTACCCGCGTCCGCCGGTTTTGGCATTGTCGGTGTGAACGATGGACACCCCTATACGACGAACCCTTGTCTCGCGAGTGAGGTCAGTTGGGCGAGTACCACCACGAGTGGCGTGCCCTCGTTCTACATGAATACCGACAGTCCTGGACCGGCCGATACGTCGAATTGGCCTACCAGTGCGACGACGCCCAAGGCGTGTTCCGGGGCGAACTCGTCCGCATGCTCGTACGATTACGGATGGGGTGCGGCCCAAAACTCCTTCGCCAATGCGATCAGTGCCGAAACGACAGACGGCTCCTCGTCACCCACGACCGCTGTAACGAGTGCGCATTGGTGGCTTGACGTTGAGACGGGTAATCATTGGGAATCTATCGAGTCCGCGTACGGCCCGAGCGCGGCATCACTGATCATTGACCAAGAGATGTTGTCGGGTGCGGTCGCGTACCTTACGAGTGTCGGCGTGACAAATCTCGGTATTTACAGCACCGCGCAACAGTGGAACACCATCACAGGAACGCCGTCGACGCTTTTTAAGACAATTCCAGTGTGGATGCCTGGTTACGCGACGCTCGCCGCGGCCGAGGCGGCCTGCGCGCTCAATTCCTTCACG
>PKZI01000262.1 GCA_003133005.1 Acidimicrobiaceae bacterium
CGTGGTGGCGATTGTCGGGTCGTAGGGAGGCTGGCCGAGATTCCCGAGCGCGAGTGACCTCTCACCCAGGCACGTGAAGAAGAAAGAAATAAGCGACGTCGTTGTTGACTTGCCCTTGGTTCCCGTGACGGCAACGACACGTGACAGGTCGGTCTCGTGTAACCAGACGTTCAGCGCGGAAGTGACCGTGACGCCTTGTTCTTCGAGGTTGAGTATGTCCGCGCGCCGGCGAGGGATTCCGGGGCTTTTGAGCACCACGTCACAGGTCGCGAGCGCTTCAAGTCCGCCCTCGTTACTCTTGAGCACGTGAGGACCGCGGTCCGGTGCGTCGTCGACGAGAACCACTGATGACGCAATGCCGAGCAGCCGTTCGTTCGCCGCGCGCCCCTCGACACCGAAACCGAAGANNGGTCAGCGAAGCCAGTGGGCCGGTACACGGCTGGGTCCTTGAGGTTCCAGTAGTTCGTCAAACGTGCGATCGGGACTCGCGCGTCGCGCTAAATCCTTCAACAAGTCGACGTCTGACCATTCATCCATGGTGGTGACGCGCTCGAGAGCGACCGCGCTCTCGTCGGGGTCACCGACGCACTCAAACGGCTTGTGATGCTCGCCCAAGCCCACGAGTGACGCGAGTTGTTCGCCGAGGTCGGGGTTGGCGAGAGGTTCCGCGTGAAAGATACCGCGTAGTTCCGTCCTCGACAAAAAGGGCGCGAGGACCAAATTGGTGAAGAGGCACTTGTCGCACACGCCGCACCAGGTGGTCATTCGTGCAGCGGGATCGTTACTGAACGCCCGATTACAACTGCGAAAAACGTGATGATACGCGCGCTGTTCGGCGAACTTCGCGCCAACCCAGATTTCACTACGATCGCGCAAGAAACTCGCCACGACGAAGTCCTCGCCGATTCGTTCCTCCACTGCGCGAGCGAGTAACTCTTCGGCCACCCACGACTTGGACCACTGATGGTTCACGTCATGATTCTTCCAACGAAGGTTTGGCTCGGAGGCGGAATGTTCGTTGCTCATCACGACGCCGCCGCGCCCGCTCGACACGGCGGCGATCACCGCGAGCAACGTCACCATTGCCGTCACGGGAACGTGACCGTTAAAGAAGGTCTCGTCGCCAGTAAGGATCTGAGGGTCGAGGGTGCGCCGCGCGCGAAGCACTGAGCGGCCCGTCACGGCCGCGGTCTCTTCGAGGGGGGCGTACCGACCACTCGCGGGACTCACGATGAAGAGCGCCTGGTCGAGATCTGACGCGAGTTGGGTGGTGCTCACTACCGAGTCGATTCCTCCGCCGAAGGGTGTCAGAACTCTTCGGCGGTCGAGTGACGCGACCTGCACCGTCACGTCGGTGCCCCCTGTGATGGTGACGTCGTCGAGCGAGAGGTCGTTTCGGTAGGCGAACTCGCCCAGTCCGTCAATGAGGGCGGCCTCGAACAGTTCTCGTCCCGCGCGACCGAGGGGAGTGGAACCAAGGTCGACGCTCAGTGCGGCCCCCGCCTTGTAGTACGACAGACCGGCGATCAAGTACCAGAGCTCCCCAAGAGAACGCACAGCGGGTTGGTCGAGTGACGCCATACCCTCGAAGCGCACCACTTCGTGGAAGGCGTGACCATCGAGTTCGTAGTGTGCGCGAAGTTCGTCCTGGTCGATGTCAAGTCCCGTGTAGCGAAAGACGTTCGCGCGACGTTTCACGAAGGCAACCTTTGCGCCACGAGCGCAAAACGCCCACACGGCCGCGTCGCGCGGTCGCTGAAGAAGGTCGCGACGTCGTCCGTCGTTTCGGCGCTCACCGCCACGTTCGCCTCGCTCAGTCCCAGGTCGACTAATTGGCGTGCCGCGACGAGGCGAAGGTCGAGCAGTGATCGGTCGTCGTGGTCGTCACGCAGGGCTCCGCGAACGTCTCGAAAATGATCCGCCACCTCAGGTCCGACTTGATAGCGCGTGGCCGAAATTGAAGGTCCCACCAGTGCGTGCACTCGCGCGGGGTCGTCGAAGCTGCGAACCGTGTTCGCCACGATTGCTCCGGCGAGACCGCGCCAACCCGCGTGAAGAACCGCGAAGTCACTCGAGTCTTCGTCGACCAACAACACCGGCACGCAGTCGGCGACCATGATGGCGAGGGCGAGGTCCGTGGACGACGTAAACAATGCATCGGCGCGTTCGGGCGCGTCGAGACGTCGGGCCCAAACGACGCGGTCTTCGTGCACTTGGTCGACGAAGACGAGATCGTCCAAGGTCACGCTGAGGGATTTCGCGACGCGGCGGCGATTTTCGGTGACGTTCGCCGGCACGTCACCCACGTGATACGCGAGGTTGAGTGACTTGTAGGGTCCATCACTTACGCCACCTGACCTGTCCGTGACGAACGCGTTGACGCCGAACTTCTCGAAATGCGTCGCACAGTGCACGCGAAGCGGGCCGCGGTCTTGGACGTCGAGGGTTACCGAGACTGGCACGCCGAGCAGATTCCGTTCAGTTCGAGTACGTGGCGAAGGTCGCCGTAGCCATATTTATCGGCGATGTCTTGCGCCCAGTGCTCAAGTTCGGGTGCGTCCACCTCGACGGCGGCGCCGCAGGTCCGACACGCCAAATGATGGTGATGGACGTCGACGACGCATCGCCGGTACAGCGTCTCACCGCGATCGGTCATCACGAGGTCGACCTCGCCGTTCTCCACCAGCTTTTTCAATTGGGTGTACACGGTCGCGAGGGCTATTTGACCACCATCCTTGAGAATGAGTCCGTGCAGGTCTTGGGCACTCACGAAGCCTTGGACGTGAGCGAGCACGCTGAGCACTTCGCGGCGTTGTGCCGTATTTCTCACGATTGTCACGGCCCAAGCCTAGTGGTGCGCACTTGAACTTTGGAATGATTCCAAGTAACGTACTTAGAATCATTCTAGAAAGGAATGCAACGTGCGCGCCCCTCGGTTCTCGCTTACCCACTGGCTTCTGGTCGCCGCCGTGGCGCTCAGTGCGCTCGCGGGCGCTGCGACGGCGGGGGCGTCATCGCAGTCGGTGATTCAGGCCGTCGGCGCGGAGACCCAGTACGCCAACGT
>PKZI01000140.1 GCA_003133005.1 Acidimicrobiaceae bacterium
AGCGCCGCGGTGGGCTCGTCGAGGATCAGGAGCTGGGCGTCGCGCAAATAGGCGCGGGCGAGGGCGACGCGTTGCCACTCGCCGCCGGAGAGTTCGACGCCTGTCTCGAAGCGGCGGCCGAGTTGCTGATCGTAGCCCTTCTCCAGTTTCGCGATGACGCTGGCGGCGAGGCTCTTTTCGGCGGCCTGTTCGATCTCGGCCTCGGTATGGTCGCGCTCGACGCGGCCGACGGCGATGTTCTCACGGGCGGTCATCTCGTAGCGCATGAAGTCCTGGAAGATGACGCCGATCTCGTGGTGGAGGTCCTCGAGCTTGTAGTCGCGGAGGTCGACTCCATCGAGCAGGATCTGGCCTTCGGTGGGATCGTAGAGGCGGGTGATGAGCTTGACGACGGTGGTCTTGCCCTGGCCGTTCTCGCCGATCAGGGCGATGCGCTCGCCGGGCGACAGGGTGAAGTTGAAGTCCTTGAGCACGCGGCGGGTGGTGCCGGGATAGGCGAAGGAGACGTTGCGGAACTCGAAGCCGCGCCGGATGGGCCGGGGCATGGGTTTTCCGTCGGGTTTGGAGAGCACGGTCGGCTTCATCTCGAAGAAGGCGATGAGGTCGGTGAGGAAGAGCGCCTGGTCGGCGATTCCGGAGGCGGTCGAGAAGACCTGCTGCAGGTTGGAGCTGGCCTGGATGATCGAGGTGGTGAGGAAGAGCAGGGTCGTCATGTCCAGGCGGCCTTGCACGGCGCGCCAAATGACAAAGACGTACGACCCGTAGTAGCCGAGGGTGCCGATCATGGTGAGGATGCCGCCCCAGAAGAGCTTGCGGCGGGAGAGATCGACGTTCTCGTCGTAGATTTCCTTCGAGAGGGCGGTGAAGCGGCCGGTGAAGTAGCCGGCGAGGTTGTAGAGCTTGAGCTCCTTCGCGCCCTCGCGGCTGCCGGCGGCCTGGCGCAGGTAGTCCATCTGGCGCTTCGCCGTTGTCTGGCGGAAGTTCTTGGCGTAGCCGAGGAAGGCGTAGTGGGTTTCGCCGAGGAAGGACGGCAGGACGCCGAGGGTGAGCAGCAGCACCAGCCACGGAGAGTGGAACATGAGGATGCCGGTGAAGATGGCGGTGGTGATGACCTGCTGCAGCAGGCGGCCCATCATCTGGATCATCGCCAGCCGGTCGGTGGCCTGGACGCGGGCGCGTTCGAGGCGGTCGTAGAAGACCGGGTCCTCGTAGGTGGTGAGGTCGAGCTCGGCGGCCTGCTTCATGACCTGCTTGGACAACCGGACGGCCAGGGGCGCGTTCTTGGCGATGCGCTCGGCCAGGGCCAGGGCCTCAGCCAGCAGCTGCGCACCGGGGACGACCTTGTTGATGAGCCCGATCTGCAGGGCGCGGTCGGCGTCGATGGGCTCACCGGTGAGGGCCAGCTCGAGTGCGATCGCCTGGGGCAGGCGCTTCGGGAGCCGGATCAGGCCGCCGGCTCCGGCCACCAGGCCGCGGGCCACCTCGGGGATCCCGAACTTGGCGTGGTCGGCCGCCACCACCAGGTCGCAGCTGAGCACGATCTCGCAGCCACCGGCCAGCGCCGAGCCGTTGCAGGCGGCGATGAGCGGCTTCGGGAAGTCGCGCTTGGTGATGCCGCCGAACCCCTTCTCGGTAATGGGGAACTCGCCGGTGGCGAACGCCTTCAGGTCCATGCCCGCGGAAAAGGCCTTGTCGCCCGCACCAGTAAGGACGACGACCCATACGTCGTCGTCGCTCTCGCATTCGTCGAGGGCTCCACCGAGCGCGAGCGCCGCAGCCCGGTTCATGGCATTGCGGGCTTCAGGTCGATTAATCGTCAGTATCTCGACGTGACCACGTCGTTCTCGTAGTAGTTCGTTCGCCATGTCGTCCTCCGTGTACCGCCGCGGGCACCGTGACGAACGATAGTGGAGTGATTTCGCGCGTGCGAAACTGTCGGGGTGCCGCCACGACCCTTCGTTCTCGCCACGCTGGAGGGTTACAGCGTGGAGGGTGGCTACGACCGAGCCGGCGAACCAACGACGTGTTTTTCTCCGACGATTGCGTTGGGTCGTCACCCGGGACCCGGCGAAGCCGATGGCTTATGGACGGACTACGAGCAGGTACTCGACGTCGCCGCCACGTTGGGTCTCGACGGCGTGCGTTTCGGTCTCGAGTGGGCTCGCATTGAACCACACCGTGATCGAGTTGACGAGCATGCATTGACCCGTTATCACGATGTTCTTCGTTACGCCGCGTCGCTCGGACTTCGCGTCAGCGTTACCACCTTCGGCGCGTCGTGGCCCTCGTGGTTGGGCCTCGAGGCGTGGTTACTACCTTGGGTTGCGCCGCTCGCCGTGCGTCACGTTCGTCGCGTCGTCGATGTCCTCGGTGGCGACATCGACGGACTCGTGCTCTTCGCCGACTCTGAAGCGCTCGTTCGACGTGGCTACCTCGAAGGAACGGCGCCGCCTTGGCGCACACGAGCGAGCGCGGATGCACAGAGCGCGAGTGAACTGATTGGCGCGATAACGAACGAACTACGCGGCGACGTCACGGTCGGACCGCTTCTCATCACCGAGACCCGTACCATTGGCCTCGACGTGGCGGCCCTCGAAGACGCGAGACACGCCGACCTCGATGAGGTCTATGTGCGTGCACTCGTCAAGGGGAAGGGACCCACCAGCGCGCCCGAAGGTCTGCTCGTGAAACACGATGGCGAGTGGCGCGCCTCTCCCGGCCAAGAGGTGCTTGAAGCACTTCGCTAGTCCGTGGTCTCGTTCTTCGCGCGTAGGTCGCGTTGTCGGCGTCGAAAGTAAATGGTGCCAATGACCACAACCAGCACGACGAGGACGCCAATGGCGAACCAGTTGGAGTAGTGCTCGATCCTGGTGAGCTCTGATCCGGCGAAGTAACCGAGAAGCGCGTACGCCACGCCCCACAGAAGCGCGCCCGACGCATTCGCGATCAGGAAGCGACGGTACTGCATCTCGCTCATTCCCGCGAGTCCCGGCATGACGGCGCGCAAGAAAGCGGTGAAGCGTGCGAGAAAGACGTAGACAGGCCCACGCTGACGTAGTCCTTCGACCGCGCGATTGAGATCGTCGCGGTGTCGCTGGAAGAGTCGAAGCCTTAATATTCGCTCTCCCCATTCGTGACCCACGAAGTAGCCCACGGAGTCGCCAAGTATCGCCGCAGCGACCACGAGGATGCACAACGCGACGATGTTGACGCGCCCTTGACTCGCGACGACGCCACCGACGATGACTGACGTCTCGCCTGGAAGTACGAACCCTAAAAAGATCGCGGCCTCGCCAAAAACGAGGAGGGCGACCACGGTGTAGACGAGTCCCGACGGCAGACTTTCAATCTTGTTGATGAAGTAACTGGTGATCGATGCGTCGAGCATTGGTCCATTCTTGTTGTCACGGGCGTTCTTTGAGCGCTTCGCCGACGAGAAAGCCTCGAAGGGACCACACCTAGGGGATAAAGGGGTTTCACGGTAACCTCTACCTCAAATGACTGAAGGTCCGCGCCGAGTGCTCGTCATCGAAGACGACTACGACCTTTCTCGTGCGGTCGCCGATCTGCTTACCGACGACGGGTTCGTGGTTGAGCAGCGCTACGACGGCGAGAGCGGCCTCGCCAAAGCGCGCGAGGAGAGTTTCGACGTCATTGTGCTCGACATCATGATGCCGCGCCGCAACGGCTTCAACGTGTGTCTGGACCTACGTGCGGCGGGCGTCAACACGCCACTGTTGATGTTGACGGCTAAGGACGGCGAAATGGACGAGGTCGAAGGGCTCGAAGTCGGCGCTGACGACTTCTTGCGCAAGCCCTTCGAGCGTTCGATCCTGTTGGCGAGGATTCATGCACTACTTCGCCGCTACGAGCGCAACCGTCCACAACAATTGAGCGTCGGCCCGGTGTCACTCGACGCACTGCGCCGAAAGGCCTCGTCGCACAATCGCGACGTCACGCTCACCCCGCGCGAGTTCGCCCTGTTGGAGTACCTAATGATGAACGCCGAGACCCCGCTCGCCAAGAGTGAGATCCTTACCTCGGTGTGGGGCAGCGACTTTGACGGCGACCCGAACATCGTCGAGGTCTACATCGGCTACCTACGTCGCAAGATTGATGTGAAGGGCCAGCCCTCGATCATCCGCACGGTTCGTGGAGTTGGCTACACCGTGTCCGCGAGCTAATGATTGATGTTCATCAGCTGTCCATTCGGGCACGACTCACGCTTTTCTTCGTCGTCTCAATCGCGGTCATTCTGGTCTTCACGGCAATCGCGCTGGTCGCTATCGTGCACCGTTCGCTCGTCACGAGTGCCTCGAATCAGATAGACATCGAATTCAGTCAAGCCGACCAACGAATCGCCGACGGTCCACTTGCACACCTCAACCGCATCGTCTTGCCAATGCACGGCGACGTGGTGGTCCAAGTCACGAATCTCGCAGGCACGAGGGTGTGGGCCGCGAGTTCTGCCATAGTGAATGCGCCGGTGCTCGCTCGAACGACCACGAACTTCGAAGCGGCGAACGCCCTTGGTGTCGTAGTGCTGCACAACGCGAAGACGAAACCCTACGTAGGCGAGATCAGCCTTGGTCAAGTACAGTCCATCTCGACCGCGGGCGGCACCGCCTTGGTCTTTGGCTTCGTCTACGGCGGGCCGATTGACCACAGCGTCACCATTCTTCTCGCGAGTGTCGCAATCTCGTTTCCGTTGCTCTTGGTCATCGCGGGTGCATTGATCTGGTTCGGCATTGGCCTCGCGCTCGCGCCCGTCGAAGCCATACGTCGGCGCGTGGACCTCATCGCCGCTCGCGACCTCTCCGAGCGCGTGCCGCTCACGGGCGGTGACGACGAGATTGCGCGCATGGCGCGCACGGTGAACGACATGCTCGATCGTCTTGAAGCGGCGTCGAAGTTCCAACAAGAATTCGTCTCCAACGTCAGTCACGAATTGCGTAGTCCGCTCACCACGTTGCTCGCGACCGTCGACCGCGCCGTGAGCGACGAAGACCGCGCGAACTGGTCGCTCGCCGCCGAGACGATCCTTCGCGAAGGACGGCGTTTGGACGTGCTAATCGACGACCTCTTCTGGCTTGCACGCAACGATGAATTCCAGGTCGAGTCACCGCGCACCGACGTCGACCTCGATGACTTGCTCTTCGAAGAGTCCCAGCGAATTCGCGCGATGAGCGACCTCACCGTCGACACCTCACTCGTGACGCCGACTCGAGTACTGGGTGATCCGGCGATGCTCAAGCGAATGATCCGCAACGTCGTGGACAACGCGGCGCGCTACGCCCTTCAGAGCCTGACGTTCTCCTCGGGCTTCGAGGGCGATGAGGCCATCGTGACCGTGGGCGACGACGGCGAAGGCATCGACGTCGCTTCAAGTGCGCGATTCTTTGATCGCTTCGTGCGCGCGGACCCCGCGCGAAGCCGCCGTTCGGGCGGTACGGGGCTGGGTCTCGCCATCGTCACCGAAATCGTCGCGCGACACGGCGGTAGTGCCCGCTTCGTCGAGGTGAAAAAAGGGACCATGATCGAGCTGCGCATCCGCCGCGACGGTCGGGCGCGATAGCGACGTAGGACATAAAGTCGGGGAATGAACTCAACTGAACTATCTACAGCGCTCGCTGATCCCATCCAATTACTGGGATTGAGCTTTTATTTCACCCCCACGACAACCAATCACGCCAAGTCGCTCGGGCTCAACGTCTTCGAGTTCTACGGACTCGGTCGTGGTGGCGTGCTCGGCGATGCGGACTACGACACGGTCTTTGAGGCCTTCACGTTCTTCTCGCCGTCGGCGATGGACATGCTCTGGACGCAGTCACGGGCGAAAGCCGATCCGGTCGAGATTGCGCACCAGCACCTCCACGCCGCGTACGCCTTCGCCGACGAGACCTTCGGCGCTATTCCGATCGCGGTACTCGAAGGTTTCGCGCACGCCGCGTTCAAGGTGGCGAACGCGGTGCCAGTTGGTAATCATGCGCTGTTCGACGGCTACAAGCAGTTTGCCGTGCCGTCGAGTCCCGTGCACGCGGCGTACCTCGGTGCGATCTTGCTGCGCGAACTTCGCGGCGGTGTGCACATTGACGCGGTGAACGAGGCGGGGATCACCGCCGCCGAGGCGGCGTACGCGCAAGACCCTTTCATCTTCAAGCTCCACGGCTACGGCGACGACGACGTGCCCGAGACCACGTCCGAACTGGTGGCGAAGAAGGAACGTGCCGAGGAGTTGACGACGAAGGGAGTCGCGGCGTTCTTCGAAGTGCTCGACGACGCCGAACGAAAGTCTCTCTACGACGGGGCGATCGCGATGAGCGACGCCCTTAAGGCACCGGTTCCGGCGAACGCGTAGTTGATGAAAGTCCCGAGGCTCCCGCGATCGCGACGAGCACGGATCTTGACGCTCTTGACGGGTGCGGCGTCCCTCGAGATTCTCTGGACCATCTACATCGGCATCGAACTTCCTCGCCATTACGTAGCGAACCATTGGAACGTGGCGTGGGTGGGGCTGGATGTCGCCCAGGTCATCATGATCTTCGCGACCGCCTGGGCGGCGTGGCGACGTCGCGCCATCTTGTCGCTCTTCGCGACCGCGGCGGGAACGTTGTTACTCGTTGACGCGTGGTTCGACGTCACG
>PKZI01000167.1 GCA_003133005.1 Acidimicrobiaceae bacterium
GCTTCACCGGTGAAGCCGTCGTCGAGTCCCGCCATTATGTGCAGCAACGACGATTTACCTGATCCGTTCGCCCCAATGACGCCAATCTTTGCCCCAGGATAAAACGACAGGTTGATTCCCCTCAGGACCTCGCGGTCGGGCGGATAGAAGCGCCGGAGATCGCGCATGGTGAAGATGAACTGGGCAGCCATTACCTCCAGTGTTACCTAAAGTCGAGGACCGACGCGAGATAACGTGGCACCGCAAAAAGGTCACGATTACAATTGTCGAATGTCAACCAAGCTCCGGGCACCTGAACGCGTCGCGCCCGACTGGATAATCCTGACCATTGCGTGCCTCGCGCAATTCATGGTCGTGCTCGACGTGTCGATTGTGAACGTCGCACTTCCGCGAATGGGTCACGATTTGCACTTCAGCGTCTCGAGCGCACAGTGGGTGGTCAACGCCTACGTGCTGACATTTGCGGGCTTTTTACTTCTCGGAGGACGCGCGGCGGACATCTTTGGTCGACGTCGTGTCTATATGACGGGCATCGCGATTTTCACGCTCGCGAGTATTGGTGCGGGATTTGCGCACACGGGTTCGCAAATGGTCGCCATTCGTGCGGTCCAGGGCATCGGCGGCGCAATCCTTTCGCCCGCGACGCTGACGATCATCGTCACGACCTTCCACGGTCCTCGCCTGCCGAAGGCCATTGGAGCGTGGAGCGCAGTCGCGGGTGCGGGAGGTGCGGTCGGTGGATTGCTCGGCGGCATACTCACGGGACTCGCCTCGTGGCGTTGGGTCTTTTTCATCAACGTCCCTTTTGGCATCATCGCGTCGATCACTGCTGCGCTGTATTTACGCGAACTCCGAAATCGAGACGCTGAGGTAAAACTCGACGTCACGGGTGCGGTGCTCGTCACCGGGGCGCTGGGTTCCATTATCTACGGCGTCGTCAATACGACGACCCGCGGTTGGGGATCCTCGTTCACGCTTTCGTGGTTTCTCGCAGGCGCGATATTGCTCGTCTCATTTCTCTTTTGGGAATCGAGGGTCGCGTCGCATCCCCTTGTGCCCTTTCGAATTTTTGCGTCTCGCGCCCTCACCTCGGCGAACGTGGTGATGTTCCTCGTCGGCGGGGCGTTCTTTGCGATGTGGTACTTCCTCACCTATTACTTCCAGTTGATCCTCCATTACGGACCCGTCAAGGCGGGCTTTGCCTTCTTACCCATGGCGCTCGGCATCATCACTGGCGCGCAGATCAGCTCGAGGATCATGGCGAAAACTGGTGCACGACCAATATTGATGGTCGGCACGACGATCGCGACTCTCGGGTTCCTCTGGATTTCACTCATCAAAGTCGACAGTTCCTACTTTGGCTCGGTCTTCTTCCCTGCAACCCTTTGCGCCTTTGCCATGGGACTGCTCTTTTCGCCGCTCGCGAACAGCGCCACTTCAGGAGTCGACCGAGCGGAGGCGGGTCTTGCCTCGGGCGTTCTTAACACGTCGCGTCAAGTCGGAGGATCACTCGCCCTGGCGGTACTCGCCACGATCGCCGCTGACCGAAGTGCGACCTTTCTTCACCCGACTTCGAGCGAAGCGCTCGTGAGCGGTTACCAGCGAACGTTTCAGGTCTCGGCGTTGATTACCTTTGTTGCGCTACTCGCGAGCTTCGCCGTGCCGCAGATGACGAACCGCGCCGTGAAACACTGACCACTTTGGTCATATTTCCGCGAGGCAGATTCACTATTGGTCCAATACCCTCGAAAACGCAACGTAGCGGAATTCCCAAGGGTAGAGGAAACACTTAACCCTGACGAAATCAGAACCAAAGCTGACTGACAAGTGTTCGGCTAGTGTCAGGGTCACAACGGGTTCGGTGTGTGAAAAATGCGTGATTGTTTCTTCACTAACCGGCCCCTTAATCATTTCCGGAGGGAAGAATGAATAGAGGCATTAAGTTTTGGGGCACTCGTCGTTTCGCCCCGTCAGCAGTTGCAGTTGTACTCGTGTTAATGGGTACCTCCGTCGTCGCGGGTGCGTCAACGAGATCAGCGCACGTGACGTACGGCAAGACCCTGGCGTGTGAGGTCACCGACACCGGTGGTATCAACGACAAGTCGTTCAACGCTTCGGCGTACCTTGGTCTCCAAGAGGCCGCAAAGGTGAGTCCCAACATCTCCCAGTCAGTCATCTCGACGCCCTCAACCGGCACCGAGTCGAACTACGACTCCGAGATTGCTTCGTTCGTCTCTGAGAAGTGCGACATCATCATCACTGTCGGCTTCTTGATGTCCGACGCCACGTGGAACGCCGCGGTCAACAACCCGTCGATTCACTTCGCCCAGGTGGACAACGGCGACACCAGCCCAGGTAACGACGGCATCGCGATTGCGCCCTTCACAGGAACGGCCCCTGGCAACAACATTCTCGGACTCACCTATGAGACCCAGCAGGACGCGTTCCTCGGTGGCTACGAGGCCGCGGCCTACGCGGCCTTGAAGAACCCGAAGGCCCCGAAGGTCGCCACCTACGGTGGTGAGCAGTTCTCGTCGGTCACTGACTACATGGACGGCTTCTATGACGGAGTGCAGTATTTCAACTCCAAAATGAAGAAGAACGTGCAGGTCCTCGGATGGAACGAGAAGACTCAGAAGGGTACCTTCATTGGAAGCTTCTCTGACACCGCGACCGCGCGAGCTGACTCAGTCGCCTTCCTTGGCCAAGGTGCCACGACCATCTTCCCCGTTGCGGGCAACGACGGTCTCGGTACGACCTCAGCGGTACGTACGTGGAACGCCGCGCACAAGCTGAAGGCGAACGTGGAGTGGGTCGACACTGACGGATGCGTCTCAGACGCCGCGGACTGCAACCTGTTCCTGAACTCAGTCACCAAGGGTGTGACCGCATCGGTGAAGGCTGCCGTGTTGGACCAGGCGTCGGGCACCTTCGCCGGCGGTGACTACATCGGCACGCTCGCCAACGGCGGCGCCGCGTTCGTCCAGGACCCCGAGAGCGCGATGGCGAAGCAACTACCGAAGTCAGTGATCAGCGCTGTTGCGACGATCACTAAGGGCATCGAGAGTGGCAGCATCAAGGTACCCGTCGGCGGCTGATAGCGCTTCCGAGTTGTAATTCAGAGCACGAGGGGCTGAGCCACACGGCTCAGCCCCTCGTAGTTTCGATAAAACTGACAACGGACTGAAGATGAAACTTGAGTTACGCGGTATCACCAAACGGTTCGGTTCGCTGACCGCCAACAACAACGTGAACCTGGTCGTCAATCCTGGCGAGATTCACTGTTTGCTCGGCGAGAACGGAGCCGGAAAATCAACACTGATGAATATCCTTTATGGCCTCATCACGCCTGACGAGGGACAGATACTCATCGATGACGAAGTCGTCACCATCGTCGATCCGAAGGACGCCGTCAACCACGGCATTGGCATGGTCCACCAGCACTTCATGCTCATTCCCGTCTTCAGTATCGCCGATAACGTGATCCTCGGCTCCGAGCCCCTCAAGCCCTGGCCGGTGATCGATTACAAAGCGGCGACCAGCCGTTTGATCGAACTGGCCAATGAATACGACTTCGAGATCGACGATCCTCAGGCGACCGTTGAGGACCTACCAATCGGGGCACAACAGCGCGTGGAGATCCTAAAGGCGCTGAGCCACGAAGCGTCAGTGCTTATCCTCGACGAACCGACCGCCGTGCTCACGCCCCAAGAGACTGACGCCTTCATGGTAATCCTGCGCTCGCTCAAGGCGAGCGGGAAGTCCATCATCTTCATTACTCACAAGCTTCGCGAGGTTCTCGCAATCGCGGACGTCATCACGGTGATGCGCCTCGGTGAGGTCGTTGGCGTCACCACACCCAAGGAGACCGACGAACGCGGACTCGCAGCGATGATGGTGGGGCGCGACGTCAACTTCGTCGTCGAAAAACTTCCCGCCTCAATCGGCGACGTCGTGCTAAAAGTCGAGAACCTCTACGTCGAGGACAGCCGGGGTTTAACCAGCGTCAAAGACGTTTCCTTCGAGGTCCGCGCTGGCGAGATACTCGCCGTCGCCGGTGTACAAGGTAACGGTCAGACCGAACTGGTCGAGGCGTTGACCGGCATGCGTCACCCGTCGTCGGGCCACGTCACCCTCAACGGCGTCGACCTCGCCGGAGAGAGTGTGCGTCGCTTCTTGAACGCTGGCGTCGGCCACGTCCCCGAGGACCGCCAGCGCTATGGTCTCATCCCGAGTCTGTCCATATCGGACAACTTGGTACTGGACCAACTCGACGATCCCCGTTTTCGTCGCCGTTTCGGACGCGATCTCAAGGCGATAAAGGCCAACGGTATCCAGAAGCGAGAATCGTTCGACATCCGTTCCCAGAGCGAGGAGTCGCCGGTCGGCGCGTTATCCGGAGGCAATCAGCAAAAGGTCGTCATGGCCCGCGAGCTCTCGCGCGAACTAAAAGTCCTGATCTGCTCGCAGCCCACGCGCGGTCTGGACGTCGGATCCATCGAATTCATGCACCGCCAGATCGTCGACATTCGCGACTCGGGCGTCGCGGTCATCATCGTCTCGAGTGAACTTGACGAGGTGGTTGCTCTCGGAGACCGCATTGCCGTTCTCTACGATGGCGAGATTCAAGACATTGTCCCTCCCACGGCGAGTCGCGAGGATCTCGGCCTCTTGATGGCCGGCGCGGGCAAGGCCAAGGTGAACGCGTGAGCGCCACAACTACCGAACCCGCGACCGCGGAACCGCCGCGCCTCGACGCTTTCTTACGCTTCGTCGTGCGCGCGCGACAAGCGAACATGTTCCTCGTGTTGGTCCTGGCGCTCTTCGTGGGACTCGTGTTTGGCGGCATCATGATCATCGTCACACAACCCACGCTGCTGACCTCGTGGTCGCACTTCTTCTCACACCCCGGCGGCACCATTGCGAGCAGTTTCAATACTGTCTGGTTCGCCTATGAGGAGCTCTTCCAAGGCGCGGTCGTGAACTTCCACTCGTTGCGGCTCCTGATTGATGATCCCTCCAAAGTCACACTCGCGACCGCGCTGATCCCACTCTCGGGCACCTTGACCTACGCGACGCCGTTGATCGTCGCCGGACTCGGACTCGCGATTGGATTTCGTAGCTCGCTGTTCAATATCGGCGGTCAGGGTCAGGTGATTCTCGGCGGCGTGCTCGCGCTGCTCGTCGGTTTCTCCTTCCACCTGACGCCGGTGCTGCAAGTTCCCCTCGAGATGATCGCTGCAATCGGCGGCGGCGCGCTGCTCGCAGGATTCGCGGGAGTGCTCAAGGCCTACACGGGCGCTCACGAAGTGATCGTCACGATGATGAGTAACTACACGATGATCGCCGTCCTCGGGTACCTCCTGATCCAACCGCTCTTCGCTCGGCCCGGCGTTCTTGACGGCGCCTCCAAGGCCGTGGGTGTGTCCGGCCAGCTCCCGTATTTCTTCTCCCACCTCAACGCTGCGCTTCTACTCAACGTCGGCTTCATCATCGCCCTAGTCGCGGTCTTCGCGGTGCAGTGGTTCTTTACTCGCTCCAAGACCGGCTTCGAACTGTTGATGGTCGGCCAGAATCCCGACGCCGCGCGCGTCGCGGGCATCTACTCGAAGCGCTCCATCATCATCTGTCTCGCGCTCGCGGGAGGCTTGCTCGGTCTTGCGGGAATGCTCGAGCTCACCGGCGTTGACCACTTTGTCACACCGAACTTCGGTGGTTCCTATGGCTTTGACGCCATCACCGTTGCGCTGTTAGGTCGAAACAAGCCCTGGGGCGTGTTCTTCGCGGCGATCTTTTTTGGCGCGATGTTCACCGGCGGCGAAGCGATGCAGGCATTCACGCCGACGAATATCCAGTTCTCGCTCGCCGACGTCATCCAGGCCGTGGTCGTCTTTTGCGTGGCCACACCGGCGCTGCTGGTCGAGGTCTTTCATCTTCGCGGCGGCTCTCGTCTCATGAACAGCACCTACGCGGGAGGTTGGGTCTGATGAGTACAGAGGCACGCGAGGTCGTCACCCTCGAAACACTGCGCGTCGTCACGCGCAAACGCTCGCTCGCCTACGGCATCACGCTCATGGCGCTGGGTCTGGTCGAGATTCTCTGGTACGGAGGCGCCGATTCGAAGTTGCACACGACAATCCAGTTCGGTTACAACACCGCGACCATCTGGCCGGTCGTCGCTGAGCTATGGCGGGTCGTACTCTTGATCGCGGGCCTCGCGATCATCACGGTCGCGCTTCGCGCAAAGGAGATTGCGTCCCTCGAACGACTCGGACGCTTCTTTGAGTCCGTACGCGGTGCTCGCGGCATCGCCGTGATCATTGGTGCCTACCTGGTTATCTGGCCCGTGCTGCTGTGGCTGGGTATCAATCAACATGGTCAACTGCGCACCATGACCGTCGACGTCGCGTTCACTGGTTACGTGTTCGGCATCGCGAGCATCGTGGTCGGTGCGATCATGGCGTGGAAACGATTCGACCGCCGCGCTTCGGGAATGCTCTACTCCGGCCTGCTGGTGTTCCTGCTCGGCTTTCTCATCTGGGTCGCGCGCGGCAGTCTCGACCTGCAACTGACCGGCATCCTCGCGAGCGCCGTGGCGGTGTCGACCTTCTTGATGCTGGGTTCACTCTCGGGCACGTTGTGCGAGCGTTCGGGCGTCGTCAACATCGCGATTGAAGGACAGTTCATCGCCGGTGCACTCGCGTCGATCGTCTTTGCGAGCGCCTTTCACGGTTCAGGGGTCTCGCTCACCTTCGCGCTGGTCTTCGCGGGCCTCTTCGGCGCGTTTTTCGGATGGATCCTCGCGATCATGGCCCTTCGCTACGGGGCCAACCAGATCATCGTGGGTGTCGTGATCGTGGCCTTTTGCACCGCGATGTCGCAGTTCTTGTCGACCCAGGTGCTCAACACCCACCAGAACCTCAACGGTTCTTACGGGTTGCCGGTGTGGGCCATCCCGTGGCTCTCGCACATCCCACTCGTGGGACCGGTGCTCTTTGACCAGAACGTGCTCGTCTTCATCGCCTTCGCCGCGGTGATCATTGCCAACTTCGCGCTTTTTCGCACGCGCTGGGGGCTGCGCGTACGCTCAGTCGGCGAGAAGCCAATCGCCTCGGAGACCGTCGGCATCAACGTGGTCCACGTCCGTTACGGCGCGGTGATCCTCGGAGGGTTCATCGCGGGCGTCGGCGGGGCGGGATTCACGCTCGGCCCAGGATCGCCGTTCACCTACGGCATGACGGCGGGATATGGCTACATCGCGCTCGCCATCATGATCTTTGGACGCTGGCGCCCCTACGGCGCGCTCATGGCCTCACTGCTGTTCGGCTTCACGATCGCGCTCAGCGCAAACCTCAACCTCTACCTGAGCCAATTAGTCATTCCCCAGCAGTTCATCACCGCACTGCCCTATCTCATCACGATCGCCGTGGTGTCAGGTCTCGTGGGACGGATTCGACCGCCCGCCGCCGATGGCGTGCCCTTCCAACGTCACTAGGCGCGAGAACCGAGCTTTCGGACGACTTTCGCGGCGCGACTCATGGCGAGCTCGAGTGACTGGTGCGAACTCCTTCCGCTAAGCCGCTTCGAGAGGTAGGCCCCCGTCGCCGCGTCGCCCGCGCCGGTCGTGTCCACGACCAGCACGTCACGCGACGGTTTGTGCACAGTCTCGCCGTCGCACGCCACGACCGCGCCCTCGGCACCAAGTGTCACGACGACCTCGTGCGCGTAGGGTCGCAGCACCGTGAGCGCGCGTTGGAGGTTCTTCGCCTCGGCGAGGGCGCGCGCCTCCTCCTCGTTGGCGAAGAGAATAGAAACTCGCCCGATGGCCTTCAAAAACCGAGGCGCACCGATTTGGCGCAGGGGGCCAACCGAGCACACGTCAACCGACGTCGTTGCCCCGCGAAGACGCGCCGCACCGAGCGCCTCGGTCGCGATTGCCCGGGTACGCGAATCGAGCAACGAATACCCCGACACGTGCAGGTGGTCAAAGGGCTCTTCGAGCGCGGCGAGGACAGCCTGTACTTCTAGGCGAGGGTTGACGCCCCGGTCGGTCAACATGGCGCGCTGCCCATCGTCGTTCACGAACGACACTACGACGCCGGTCGCGCCCGACAATACCTTGACGAAGGGAACGACGTCCGCGGCGCGCAGGTCGGCGAGAAAAACTTCGCCGGCCGCGTCGTCGCCCACAACACCCAAGAACGCCACGTGGTGATCGAGCGCCAACTCGACGGCGATATTCGCGGCCGATCCACCTCGTCCGATGCGCACCGCGGACTTCGTGTCACTCGTGACGTGCACTGGTTCGAGGGCGCGCACGACGACATCGAGCATCGCGTCACCCAGCACGAGGACGCGCTTTTGGTTCACGTGTTCGCCGCCGCGAGTGCCTTTGCGATTTCGCCAGCGAGTGCCGCGTTCGCCACCACCAAGTCACGGTTGACTTGGACACTTTGTCCCGCGGTGAAGCGTGCGAATTCCGCCAAGAGTACGGGCGTCACTTCTTTACCACTCACGCCCTGGTGATGCGAAAGAGCGAGTGCGCTCTCGAGTGCCTGATCGTGGGTCGTCGCATCGAGCTCTTGGTGTTGTGCGACTGGATTGGCGACCAGCATGCCAGTCGGGGAGAAAAGACGATGCAAGGCGAACGAGGCCGCCGCTTCCTCGACGCTATCGACCGACCAGTCGAGGTCGTGACCTGAGTTCGCTCGATAAAAGCCGGGAAATTTCTTCGTGCGAAATCCCACGACGGGTATGCCCAGTGAGTCGAGGCGCTCGAGCGTCGCGCCAATGTCGAGAATTGACTTCACGCCCGACGCCACTACCAACACTGGGGTTCGTGAAAGCGCGGTCAAGTCCGCTGATTCGTCGAAACTCTGCGCCGCACCACGGTGCACGCCACCGAGACCTCCGGTGGCCATCACGTCGATGCCGACGGTGCGCGCCACGGCAATGGTTCCCGCCACGGTCGTCGCTCCGTCAGTGGCGCTCGCCACCGAAACACCAATGTCGCGCGCGGAAAGCTTCGCCGCGTTACGAGCGGGAGAGGCCAACTCCTCAAGTTGATCCACGCTCAAGCCAACGACCACGCGTCCGCCGATCACGCCGATCGTCGCGGGCACTGAACCGGACTTTCGCACTGCTTGATCGCACTCGCTCGCCACTTCCAGATTGATGGGAGCAGGAAGCCCTTGGACGACGATGGTCGTTTCCAGTGCGACCACAGGTCGCGACTCCGCGAGTGCGGCGACGACCTCGTCACTCAGTACGACATGATCTCTCCAAGAATGGCTCATGTGACGCAAAGTGTAGTGTTTCGGAGTGAGTTCGTTGAATGAAATTCCGTGGGATGAACTACGTGAACGGGCCGTGCGCGCAACGAGTAATTCGTACAGTCCCTACTCGCACGTCAAGGTGGGCGCGGCTGGCTACACGACCGATGGACGTGTCGTCGAAGGTGCCAACGTGGAGAACGCGAGTTATGGCCTGACGCTCTGTGCGGAGTGTTCGCTCGTGAGTGACCTCGCGCGACAAGGCGGCGGTCGTCTCGCAGCGGTCAGCATCGTCGCGGGCGACACGAAACCCATTGCGCCGTGTGGGCGTTGTCGCCAACTCTTGTTCGAGCACGGTGGTAACGGCCTGCTCATCGACGCGGGTCCTGACACAGCACCCCGTCACTTGCACGAATTGCTGCCCGAGGCGTTCGGACCCGACGACCTGGGTCTACGCGCGAGCCAATGAGTTTCTCTTCGATCGACGTCATCACCACGAAGCGCGAAGGAGGCGAACTAAGCGACGCCGCGATCACGTGGCTCATGGACGCGTATCAGCAAGGTGTGGTCGCCGAAGAGCAGATGTCCGCGCTCCTGATGGCCATCTTCTTTCAAGGGTTGACGAGCCGCGAACTCCTCACGTGGACCGATTGCATGATCAACTCGGGCGAGACGCTCAACCTTCGAGGGCTTTCTCGACCGAGCGTCGATAAGCACTCGACCGGTGGTGTTGGAGACAAGATCTCATTGATACTCGCCCCCCTCGTCGCCGCGTGTGGCGCTTGCGTGCCCCAACTCTCGGGCCGCGGTCTGGGACACACCGGTGGCACGCTCGACAAACTCGAGTCAATACCGGGCTGGCGCGCGGCGCTCTCGAATGAGGAAATTCACCAACAACTCGAATCGGTGGGTGCGGTCATCTGCGCAGCCGGTGCGGGCCTCGCCCCGATTGACCGTCGACTCTACGCGTTGCGCGACGTGACGGGCACCGTCGAGTCAATACCGCTCATCTCTTCGTCGATCATGTCGAAGAAGATCGCTGAGGGAACCCAGGCCCTCGTGCTCGACGTCAAGGTTGGAAGAGGCGCGTTCATCAAAGACATCGAGCGCGCGCGCGAACTGGCCACCACCATGGTCGGTCTGGGACTCAACCATGGTGTCGCGACCGTCGCACAACTCACGTCAATGGACGTGCCTCTCGGACGCGCCGCGGGAAACGCTCTTGAGGTCATTGAATCCATCGAGGTACTTCAGGGAAAGGGGCCGAACGACGTCCGCGAGTTGACGCTGTCACTCGCCTCGACGATGCTCGAACTCGTCGATATCGACGTCGACCCTAGTGAGAAACTGGACGACGGTTCGGCGTATCGCGTCTATCGCGAGATGATCGCGGCGCAAGGCGGCGATCCCGACGCGACTCTTCGTCGCGCGGCTCACAAGGACGTGCTCGTCGCCGGTGACGCCGGTTACGTATCGTCCGTTGACGCACTCAGCGTCGGGGTGGCGGCGTGGCGCCTCGGAGCGGGACGCGCTCGCAAGGAAGATCCAGTGAGCGCGGGCGCGGGCGTTCTGAGCTTGGTGCGAGTCGGTGAACGTATCGAACGTGGCCAGCCTCTTTTTGAGATCTACGCCGACGACGACGAGCATCTACATCTGGGTCGCGACACGCTGGTGGGCGCGGTGCAGGTCAGCGAGAGCCAGGTGGACGCGGCCCCTCTTCTCTTGGAGAAGATCAGCGGTTAAAAGGCCAATGCCGTGAGTAGCCTTGGATTTATGTCAGGGCCGACACTCACTCGTGAGATCATCGAGAGGGCTCCGAAGGTACTGCTCCACGAGCACCTCGACGGTGGTCTTCGCCCCCAAACCGTCCTTGATCTCGCGTCCGAGGATCATTACGAGGGACTGCCCACACATGACTCGGCGGAACTTCGCGAATGGTTTATCGCGGACACACCAGGCAGTGACCTCGTTCGCTACCTCGAAGGATTTCGTCACACCACCGCAGTTATGCAGTCAAAAGACCACCTCGAGCGCGTGGCGAGCGAAAGCGCACTCGACCTCGCCCGCGATGGCATTGTCTACGCGGAGGTGCGCTTCGCACCAGAGTTGCACCTCCAGCGTGGTCTGACGCTCGACGAGGTCGTCGAGGCCGTGCTCGCGGGCTTTGCGCACGGCACCCAACAAGCGGCGCTCGAAGGAAAGCACATTGTCGTTCGCGCAATCCTCTCAGCCATGCGTCAAGCAAACGAGAGCGAGGAAATCGCCGCGCTCGCCATCTCGTTTCGTGACCATGGCGTATGCGGTTTCGATATCGCCGGGCCCGAAGACGGTTTCCCTCCCACTGAACACTTGCGAGCATTCCACCTCATCCAACGCGAGAACTTTCATATGACGATTCACGCGGGTGAAGCCTTCGGACTCCCGTCGATTTGGGAAGCGGTGCAATTCTGCGACGCGGAGCGCTTGGGTCACGGCGTACGCATCGTCGACGACATCAAAAAAGTCGGCGATTCCTTTGAGCTCGGTCGTCTCGCCCAGTACGTTCGCGACCGACGAATTCCCCTCGAAGTCTGTCCCACCTCGAACGTCCACACTGGTGCCGCGAAGTCAATCGCCACGCACCCCATCGAGATCCTTCGAGCGCTGCGATTTCGCGTGACCCTCAACACCGATAATCGCCTGATGAGTGGCATCACGCTGAGCAGCGAATTCGAGAAGTGCGCACACGCTTTTAACTGGTCCTTGGCGGACATGGAATGGTTGACGCTTAACGCCGCCAAGAGTTCGTTCTACCCGTTTGACGAGCGGCTCGCCTTGATCAACCGCGTGATCAAACCTGGCTACGCCGCCCTGCGCGCCAGTTAGCGCGAGAGCAGCGCGACCACATCGTCGCTCACGCGAGCGAGCAGCTCTGTCGCAATGGCACGCTCGTCGCGCAAGTCTCGTGCGCGTTCGCGCACCACTATCACCTCGATGTACGCCTTTATCTTCGGTTCGGTGCCCGAGGGCCGAACAATGACTCGGCCGCGCTCACCCAACTCCCACAGCAGACCCGCAGTGGGAGGCAGTCCGCGATAACCGTGCGCCAGATCAATGACGCTACTCACCGCGACGCCACCCAGTAATGCGGGCGGTTGGTCGCATAGTTCGGCAATCTTTCGAGCGATGTCCTTTAGTCCCTGGGCGCCGTCACGACGGAACGAGAGCTGCGCGCCCGCGTGCACGCCGTAACGACCCTCAATCTCGTCGAGTCGATCAAGCAACGTCTTATTATCTCGGTCAAGTTCGTGCGCGAGTTTGCACAACGCGAGGGCGGCCGAGAGACCGTCCTTATCGGCGACACTCGGATCCACCGCAAACCCCAGCGCCTCCTCGTAACCGAAACGAAGCACGTCGTTGCCCGCGGCGCGCGCGATCCACTTAAAACCCGTGAGCGTGACTTCAAAACGTAGTTCGGCGTCGCGGGCCATCCGCTCGAGCAAGCTCGACGATACGATACTGGTCGCGACCACGTCCGAGGGCCCGGCCCCGGGTAACAGCGCCGAAGCGAGTAACCAGCCAATCTCATCACCACGAAGCACGCGCCAGTTCGCACCGTCACGAATCGCGACCCCGAGGCGATCGGCGTCGGGATCGTTCGCCACCACCAGCGTGGACCCGACGTCGTTGGCGGTGGCAATGACTAGGTCCAACGCACCGGGCTCCTCGGGATTCGGGAAGGCGAGCGTCGGAAAGTCGCCGTCGGGTTCGAACTGCGCCTCACACACGGCAACGTTCCTAAATCCAGCGGCAGCGAAAAGTTCGGTCATCACGACACCGCCAACCCCATGCAGCGGCGTGTACGCAATTGAAAGTTCACTTGAACCTGCGCCGAAGCGTGCGACCAAGTGCTGACGGTAGTTCGCGAGCGTTTCGTCGCCGACCACGTGGTGCAGCGTGCTCGAACGATTCCCTAGCGTCGGTTCGAGAGGACGTGCCATCAAGCGCTCAATTACTTCGTCCGTTGGCGCAATGATTTGCGAACCACTGTCGTCGTAGAGCTTGTAGCCGTTGTCACGCGCAGGGTTGTGACTCGCAGTGATCATTATGCCCGCGGCGAGATCGAGGGCCTTTACGACGAACGGCACAAAGGGCGTGGGCAGTGCCCGGGGCATCTCGTAGACAGGTACGCCAGCCCCAAGCAAAACAGCGACCACCTCGTCGTTGAACTTCTCCGAACCGTGTCGGGCGTCACGACCCACCACCACCCCACGGCTCTTTTCTCCCGTTGTCTCGAGCCACCCAATCACGCCCTGGGTGGCTCGACGCACGGTGAGCCGATTCATTCCCAACGGCCCCGCTTGCTCGGGGCCACGAAGTCCCGCGGTACCGAAGTGCAACGGAGCTGAAAACCGCTCACGCAGCTCGCCTTCGTCCCCGCGTTCGAGCAGCGAACGTAATTCAGCGCGGTCGTGCTCGTCCGGATCGATCGAAATCCAATGCTGGACGTCGCGTTCCAATTCCTCGTTCACAGAATTGGTACGAGTTGGCTCAACAGATCTCCGAGCGCGCTCGCCGCGTTCTCCCCGGCCTCGAGAACCTCGAGATGGTTGAGCGAACCCGCCGCGATACCTGCCGCAAAATTTGTCACGAGACTGAGCCCGAGAACGTCGGCGCCGAGATGGCGCGCAGCGATCGCTTCGAGCACCGTCGACATACCGACCAGTGAGGCGCCCATCGTGCGGGCCATGAGTATTTCGGCCGGTGTTTCGTAGTGTGGGCCACGAAAACCCGCGTACACCCCCTCACCAAGATCGGGAATGACTGCGCTCACGCGTGCACGAAGTCGCTTGCTGTAAAGGTCCGAGAGATCAACAAAACGCACCGGGTACTGAGGCGGCGGCGGCGGTCCCTCGAGTGGCGAGGTCGCGGTGAGGTTTATGTGATCCTTGATCATGACGACCGTGCCGGGACCCTTGGTCGAATCAATGCCGCCCGCGGCATTCGTGAGAACGACCGTCTTCGCACCTGCGGCTATCACGGTGCGCACGGGATGGACTACTTGGTCGGCGGTATTGCCCTCGTACAGGTGCACTCGACCGGCCACGAGGGCAACGTTCTTGTCGCCCGCACGCAGCGAAAGGATCGCGCCGCTGTGCCCCGCCACCGTCGGCGCAACGAATCCGCTGAGCGATGTCGTCGAGATCTCACTCATTGGCGTTCCCAGTGCGGATGCGCCGTCGCGCCATCCCGAACCAAGCACGATCGCGAGATCGTAGGAGTCGACGCCCGAAGCGGCGCGTAGTTCATCCGCAGCACGCTGACTGAGTTCGTAGGGGTTCGTCATCATTGTCCGATCGTGTGCCACACCGTTGAGGTTTCAATGAATGTTCGCAGGCGCCGCGTCGAATCACTGTCATCGTCTCGTGGGTGATAGACGCGCTTGATCGAACCCGCCGCGACTCGACTGAGTTCATCTGCTTCCACTTCGTCAACGCCGCCGAGATCGATTCCGTCGACGTCGTCGTGCGAAGCGAGAGTGGGCGCGAGTTCAGCGGTGATACCCGTGATGATGTTGAGTACGCCGGCGGGAAAGTCCGCGGTGGCGGTCATCTCGCCGAGCAACGCCGCGGGCGTAGGGCGCAGTTCACTCGCCACCGCGACCACGGTATTTCCGACCGATATTGGCGCGAGAACGGCGTCAACGAAGCCCTCGAGTGAAGACTGTTGCGGAGCGAGTACGCCAATCAACCCAGTGGGCGTGGGTAAGGAGAAGTTGAAGAACGGACCCGCGACGGGATTCGCTCCTCCGAAAACCTGGGCGACCTTGTCCGTCCAGCCCGCGTACCAGACAATGCGGTCGATNNTCGGCGCGGCGCGACTCGGCCATTTCAGCGAGCCGGTAGATCACCTGACCACGGTTATAGGCCGTGGAGCTCCACCACTTCGCTTGGACGCCACGCGCGGCAAGTACCGCGTCGCGGATATCCTTGCGCGAACCTTGAGCCACGTTGGCGAGAAACGCGCCGTCGCTGGCAACGACCTTGTAACTTCGCCCCGACTCAGAGCGCGGAAACGCACCATTGATGAGCAACTTGTAGGTCTTACGAACATCCAGACGCTGATCAGACATTGAGGTACGCCTCTAATCCGTGACGCCCGCCTTCACGACCGAATCCAGATTCGCGTACCCCACCGAAAGGACTCGAGGGATCGAATCGGTTGTACGTGTTCGCCCAAATGACCCCTGCACGAAGGCGCTGCGCAACCCAAAGTGCCCGACTGCCCTTCTCACTCCACACGCCGCACGCCAAACCGTAGTTGGTGTTGTTGGCCTTGACGACCGCCTCCTCGGGCGTGCGAAAGGTCAACACTGAGAGCACCGGACCGAAGATCTCATCACGCGCGATCCGGTGAGACTGGGCGACGTTGGCAAAGACGGTGGGCGCGAACCAGTATCCCTTATCGGGCAACGTACAACTACTGGTGTAGCGAGTCGCTCCTTCGCTCTCGCCGTAGGACGTCAATTCTTCTATGCGCGCAAGTTGCGCCGCTGAATTGATGGCGCCCACGTCGGTGTTCTTGTCCATGGGATCACCCACGCGCAATTGTTCCATCCGTCGAACAAGGCGACGGAGCACTTCGTCGGCCACGGTCTCTTGGACAAGAAGACGTGAACCCGCACAACACACGTGGCCCTGATTAAAGAAGATGCCGTCGATGATGCCTTCAATCATCTCGTCGATGGGGGCGTCGTCGAAGACGATATTCGCACCCTTTCCACCCAACTCGAGGGTGAGTCGTTTGTGACTTGACGCGACGCGTTGCTGAATGCCTCGACCAACCTCAGTCGAACCAGTGAAGGCGATTTTGTCCACGCCCGGGTGATCAACCAGATCGGACCCCGTCGCGCCGTCACCGGTCACGATATTGGCGACGCCTGGCGGAAGCTCCGCCTGTTGGAGAATCTCGGCGAGGACCAACGCACTGAGCGACGTGGTCTCGGCGGGTTTCAAGACGCACGTGTTTCCTGCCGCGAGGGCGGGCGCAAGTTTCCACGCCGCCATGAGTAGGGGAAAGTTCCAAGGAATTATTTGGCCCGCCACGCCAATGGGCTGGGGTTCGGGACCAAAGCCCGCATGGCCGAGCTTGTCCGCCCATCCGGCGTAATAAAAGAAGTGCGCTGCGGCGAGAGGAATGTCGATGTCACGCGACTCGCGGATGGGTTTGCCATTGTCGAGCGTTTCAATCACGGCCAGTTCGCGGGCCCGTTCCTGGATCAACCGAGCGATGCGAAATAAGTACTTCGCACGTTCAGCACCACTCGTCTTGGACCACACGTTCTCGTACGCGCGCCGCGCGACTCGCACCGCATGATCGACGTCGTTACTACTCGCGCGCGCGACGGTCGCCAATACTTCTTCGTTGGCGGGATTAAGGGTGACGAACTGTTCGTGGGCGGAGGGCTCGGTGAAGACTCCATCGATGAACAGACCGTACGAGGGTCGAACGTGCGCCACGGCGACCGATTCGGGCGCGGGATCGTATTCGAGAGACCCAAGCTGCGACAAACTGCGGCCATCGCCGTTGAGATCAGTCACCACTGAACTCGTCTGCTCGCACATAGGATCCTCGGCGCTGTTTCAGTCGCTGCATCAAGAGATCGTTCAGTAGTGACGACGCGCCAAAGCGAAACCGTTCGGGCGTCAGCCACGCTGAACCGGCGGTCTCATTCACGAGAACGAGGTAACGCAGCGCGTCCTTGGTGGTTCGCACACCTCCAGCGACCTTTACGCCAACGAGTTGACCCGTCGCTTCGGCGAAATCACGCGCCGCTTCGAGCATGACGAGCGCCGCCTGCGGTGTGGCGTTCACGCTCACCTTGCCGGTTGAAGTCTTTATGAAGTCCGCGCCCGCAAGCATCGCGAGCCAACTCGCGCGACGAATGTTGTCGTAGGTTACGAGCTCGCCCGTTTCGAGGATTACCTTCAAATGGGCGGCACCGCATGTCTCTTTCACCGCGACGATCTCTTCGAAGACGTGACCGAGGCGACCCGAGAGGAACGCACCCCGGTCGATGACCATATCGATCTCGTGCGCGCCAGCGTCCACGGCGTCCGCGACATCGAGGAGCTTGACCGCCATCGACGCGCGACCCGACGGAAACGCGGTCGCGACCGACGCAACGGCGACCGACGAATCACCCAGCACGGTACGCGCGTGCGCCACAAGGTCTGGATAGACACAAACCGCCGCCACCGACGGTACGGTGAGATCGCGCGGGTCGGGTCGAAGTGCCTTTGCACATAACGAACGCACTCGCTCGGGCGTGTCCGCCCCCTCGAGCGTCGTGAGATCAACCATGGAGATCGCCAGGTCTATGGCCGTAAGTTTGGTCGACTTCTTCAGTGAACGCGTCGCGAGCTTCGCGCAGCGCGCTTCGAGTCCCACCGCGTCGACACCTGAAAGCCCCGAGAGTCGTGCCCTGAGTTCCGTCTCGGAAGTGATACTCGGAACGGCACTCGCGACGCCGAAACTCACGCCGCGGTCCTCGCTCGTGACGAGTCGGAGAGGTGCGGTACTCACGCTCGCAACGCTAGCAACGAATACAAACTCGGGCCCCTAGTCACCAGGGATCAAAAGTTGGGGAGTTCCTTCGCGTCGCGGCGTTCGACGAGCGAGGGCGCGCCAGCGTCCTTCGCACTCAGTATTGGCTCGCCGCGAAGCGGCCAAGGGACCGCAATATCGGGGTCGAATGGATTGATCTCAAATTCCATGGAGGCGTTGAATGGGGAGGAGATCAGGTACGCGAGAGCCGCTTGATCACTCGTGGCGCAGTAACCGTGCGCCACGTCGCGCGGAACGAGCACCGAGCGCCCTTCGTTCGCCGACAAGTGCACTACCTCGACCTTCCCGTACGTCGGTGAACCAACTCGAATGTCGACGATGACGTCGTCAAGCTCGCCGAGCACGCAGGTCACGACTTTCGACTGACCTTCTGGGGCGACCGAATAGTGCAGACCGCGCACCACATCACGCCCCGACAGCGAAAGATTTGCCTGCTGGGCTTCGAACGCCACGCCGGCGGCTTCGAAGTCGCCCGATTTGAACCACTCACGAAAGAATCCCCGATCGTCACCGTGTACCGGAGAGTCGAGTACAAAGAGACCGGGAATCGAAAGTTCCGTCAGTTTCACGAGACGGGGTGCTTGAGAGGTCGCCACCACGCTTCGTTCTCGTGATACCACTGGACCGTCTCTTTGAGCCCCTGCTCGAAGGGGACCTGTGGGTGGTAACCGAGCTCAGTGCGGATCTTGGTGCAGTCCACTGAATAGCGACGGTCGTGGCCCAAGCGGTCTTGGACCGATTCAACCATTGATTCATCACTCGCACAAAGTTCAAGAAGTTGCTGCACGAGAAGTCGGTTCGTGAGTTCCGTGCCCCCACCGATGTTGTAGATATCACCGAGACGTCCGCTTTCGAGCACGAGCAGTATCCCGCGACAGTGGTCGTCCACGTGCAACCAGTCACGGACATTGAGGCCATCGCCGTAGAGCGGAACTTTGAACCCATCGCTGAGGTTGGTCACGAAGAGCGGGATCAACTTCTCGGGGAACTGTCGCGGTCCGTAGTTGTTCGAACAACGTGTCACCATGACGCCCAGTCCGTACGTACGGTGATACGCGAGCGCCGCCAAGTCTGAACCGGCCTTGCTCGACGAGTACGGAGAATTTGGTTCAAGGATATGGTCCTCACGCCACGAACCCTCCGCGATCGTGCCGTACACCTCATCGGTTGAGACGTGTACGAAGCGGTCGACGCCACCACGACGAGCGCTCTCGAGAAGTTGCTGTGTGCCGAGGACGTTCGTCTCATAGAACGGCTTGGCACTGGTTATCGATCGATCGACGTGACTCTCGGCGGCGAAGTGCACGACAGCGTGTGCGCCTCGCAAGAGATCGTCGGTCAGTTCACCGTCAAGAATATTTCCTTCAACGAATGACACGCGCGAGTCGCGAAGAACCGTGTCAAGATTTTCGAGTCGCCCGGAATACGTCAGAGCGTCGAGAATGACGATGTCGTCATAGTCCAAACGTTCTGCTTGTTCGAGGAACAGCTCGGCAAATCGCGAACCAATGAATCCTGCGGCCCCCGTTATCACTACGCGCATAGAAGTACCTCGGCCTTTAGTCGTGAGCAACCGGACTTCTATACTAATGGAGTGAAGGGAATCATTCTGGCCGGAGGAAGCGGCACGCGTCTTTATCCCATTACGCGCGCTGTTTCGAAGCAGTTGTTGCCGATTTACGACAAGCCAATGATTTATTACCCCCTCAGCACATTGATGCTGACGGGTCTTCGTGAAATTCTTCTGATTACAACCCCGCACGATCAAGATGCGTTTCAACGTTTACTCGGTGACGGTTCGCAACTAGGTCTTTCCATTTCCTACGTCGTCCAAGAGAGTCCGAATGGTCTCGCCCAAGCATTACTTCTGGGCGAGGAGTTTCTCGATGGCGACAAGTGCGCGCTCATACTCGGTGACAATCTCTTCTACGGCCCGGGACTCGGCACCCACCTCCAACAGAACACGAAGGTCGAAGGTGCGTTGATCTTCGCGTACCAGGTGAGTGACCCCAGCGCGTATGGCGTGGTCGAGTTCGGCCTTGACGGAAAAGTGATCTCCATCGAAGAAAAACCAGCGAAACCGAAGAGCACCTACGCGGTGCCGGGCATCTACTTCTACGACGAAAAGGCTTCGAAATTAGCGCGCGAACTGACGCCGAGCGCTCGAGGTGAACTCGAGATCACCGCACTCAACAATCTGTACCTGGAGCGCGGCGAGCTGCGGGCAGAAATACTGTCGCGCGCCACCACCTGGCTCGACACCGGCACGCACGAATCGCTCTACGAAGCCGGCGGTCTGATTCGAACTCTGCAGAGCCGCACCGGACTTCGCATAGGTGACGTCGAACAAATCAGCAGTGACCAGGGTTGGACGTAGTCGCCACCGAAGTGCGCTTTGGGTGAACCACGTCGACCAAGACTCGTTGCCACGTGGGTGTGGCTAGCATTGATTGGAAGCAAAAAGACCGAGGTCTTTCGCCAAGCTAGGAACGTATCCAATGAGCATTTTTGAGGACTGGGCTCGCGCCACGTTTCGTCAGGCAAATCTCGAGGTGGACGAGGAAGACCTCGTGCTCGTCGAGTTGGTCTACAAGGGTGCCCTGAGCCAACTCGAACTGCTGGACCACATCGATCTCGAGAAGTTTCCCGCTAAAGGTATCGACCTGCGTCACGCACCTAAGGCAACATGAACCATCCCCAAGATCTCACCTTGCGTCAGCAAGCCGACGCAGTTCGCCGCGGCGACATCAGCGCGAAAGAATTGCTGGACGCGACACTCGAACGTCTTCGCGAACGAGACCCCGCGATTAATGCCACGCCCGTCCTCTTTGACGAGCTCAGCCAAGTACAAATAAGTCAGGCGCCCGCCGGACCCCTCTACGGCGTACCCATCACCGTCAAGGACATGTACGCACTTCCTTGGCGCGCGGCGCGAAACGGCACCCTGCACAACATGATCCCCGCGGGCGCGTCGGGTCCGTATCGCAACCTGCGCGACGCCGGTCTCATCGTCGTCGGTATTGCCAATCAACACGAACTCGGCATGGGCACGACGGGCGTCTACTCCGCGTACGGCGCAATGCGAAATCCATGGGACTTTGAGCGATGCGCAGGCGGATCCTCGGGAGGCAGCGCCGCGGGTGTGTCGGCTCGTCTCGTCGCCGGCAGTCTCGCCAGCGACAGTGGTGGATCGACGAGAATTCCTGCGGCGTACTGCGGCGTCGTCGGACTCAAACTGACCTACGGCTCGGTTCCCTACGACGGTTACTTCGGGGCCGCGACCACCTTCAGTGCGCCGGGCGTCATCACTCGCGACGCCGGCGACGCTCGAGCTCTTGCCGCGGCATTGGTGCAGCGCCCGCTCCCCCAACAAAGCGGGAGCGGACTTCGCATTGGCGTCGTGCGTGATCCATTTTGGAACGATGCGGACCAAGAGACCGCCGACGTCTGCCAACGAGCGCTCAAGCTCGCGGGATGGAAAGTAACAGAACTAAAGATTGAGAACTTCGAGCTCGCTGTTGCGGCGTTCCTCGGTCGACTCATTGCCGAAGCGGGCGTCCCCTCGCCCGACGTACTCGCCTCACTTAGTGCGCCCACGCGCGCGTTGCTACTCGCGGGAATGCTCGCTCCCGCACGATTCGTCCCTCGAGCCGACCGCGTACGCGCCGCCGTTCGATACTCGCTCGCCGCGGCGTTTGACACCGTCGACTTCCTCGCGTGGCCCACGTCGCCCGCAGCGGCGCCCACCCTCGAGGACACATGGATCGCTCTTCCCTCGGGTCGCAAACCCGTTGACGTGCCCAACGTCCGCCAATCGTCGATTGCGAACCTCACGGGTATCCCCGGGATCTCAATCCCCGTTGGCTTGAACACGTCGAACCTTCCGCTCGGACTGCAGTTACTTGGTCCCTGGGGCAGTGAGGCACGACTCTTGGACGCGGCCGAGCACATGGAGCGCGTGAGTGAACGAGAGTTCGTCAATCTTTTGCCACCACTCGCTCGTTAGACCTCAAGAATTGCCAGTAACCGTCGAGTAACGAAACGACCGGCGGAGCCTCGATAATCTGGCGGTACCAATTAGCACGAGGAGCCTCATGTCAATCGTTACCGTCAACACTGCGCCGCGCCGAGTTCTCGCGGACCTGCTGCCGAGGACCGTCGTCGCCGACATTCTGCTCGTCGTTGGTGCGGCGGGTCTGGTGGGACTACTCGCCCAGATATCGATTCACCTTTCCTTCACACCCGTGCCGATCACGGGACAAACACTCGGCGTGTTGCTGGCGGGCTCCGCGTTGGGTTGGCGTCGCGCGGGACTCTCGATGGCGCTGTACGTGGTGGCCGGACTCGCGGGCGTGCCGTGGTTCGCGAGTCACGCCAGTGGCTACGCGGGCGCAACCTTCGGTTACCTGCTCGGGTTCATCGCGGCGGGAATGCTCCTCGGTTGGTTGGCGTCCAGGGGAAGTGATCGCACCATTGTCAGGTCCGCACTCGCCATGTTGGCCGGTGAAGTCCTTCTTTACTTGATCGCGGTGCCGTGGTTGGCCGTGGACCTGCACGTCTCGCTCGCCAAGGCGTTCACACTTGGTATGTGGCCCTTCGTCGCGGGTGACCTTATCAAGGCCGGCATTGCAGGAGTGGCCCTACCCTCGACGTGGCGTCTGGTCGATCGAACCACGAAGTCTTAAGTCGCGTAACCCAAGAACCGCGCCTCATCGCCGTGGATGAGTCGCTTGTGTTCACCCAAGATCTTGCGATTGAGCGTCGAATAGCGTTCGGCGACGCCCACGGCGCGATCAAGTAGGTCACGCTCTTCCGCGAGTGCTTCGACGATTCCGTGCTCGTGCGCGTCGGGGCCCGAAAATCGGTGGGCCGTCGTCGCGGCAAGGATCGCGCTCGAGCGCGGAAGTCGATTCGCGAGGATCGACCATAACTTCTCGTCGAGCGCGAGACCAATCACCGCCTCGTTCATGCACCAGTACCCGCGGTCGCTACGCATCACTCGATAGTCGAAGGCGCACGAGAGCAGCGCTCCCGCGGCAAACGTGTGTCCATTCAGCGCCGCGACGCAGTAGGCGGGGTAGACGAGAAGTCGGCCAATCGTGCGGTGCAACTCGGTGAGCGTGGCGCCAAATTCACTCGGATTCGTGCCAAATCGCTCGAGGTCGAGTCCGTTGGAGAAGAACTTCCCCTGACCAGTGAGTACGACGCCGAGCGGACCGTCAATCGCGTCGAGTTCGTCGAGAATCTCGTGCAGCCGACCGAGAGAATCAAGGTTCACTCGATTCTCGTCGTCATTCCAGACCAGTACCGCAACGTCACCGCGTTGCTGTACCGAGATATCCATCTGCGAATCATAGGACCGAGGTCGTCATCTCACTAGTAAGTTGTCGATAATGAGCGACGTTAACCAAGTCCCCGAACCCGACGTATCGGCGGAGAACCCCGTCTCCGAGTACTGGGTCTGGGTGGGTCCGCACCGGCCCCCGTGCCCCCGGGTCCTCTTTGAGCACATGACGAGTAATTGGGAGCCGGACGCACTACTGAGCGACGTGCACCCCGCCGCCACGTTCAGCGCCGCACGGCGAGAAAAGATCGGCCAGCGCTTCGCCGAAAAGACCCTGGTCATCCCCACGGGTAACCCCAAGGTCCGCGCCAACGACACGGACTACCGCTTTCGCGCCGGCACCGATTTCTTCTATCTCACCGGATGCAACGAACCCGACGCCGTCCTCGTGATTTCCCCGAGTGGATCGGGGCCTCGTTCCACCCTTTATGTGCCGCACCGGCGCGATCACCACACGCACGAGTTCTTCACCGACGCACGCTACGGCGAGCTATGGGTGGGGGCCCGACGAGGTGTCGAGGAATCGGCGGTCTACTTCGACGTGCAGACCGCGCCGCTCGAGTACCTCTATAAGGACCTCGCGTCGCTCGACTCCTCGAGCGTGCTGACCCTGCGTGGTTTTGACGAGACGGTCGATGGCATGCTCGACGCCAACGATGAGGATGAGGAGTTAGCCGTCGCCCTGAGCGAACAGCGCCTCATCAAAGACGACTTCGAGGTCGCCCAACTACAACTCGCGATTAACTACACCGTGAAGGGATTCGAAGACGTTGTTCGAGCCCTGCCCGTCGCACAGCATCGCGGCGAACGCGTGATCGAGGGAATATTCAATCTTCGCGCGCGTGTCGAGGGCAACGACGTGGGTTACGACACCATCGCCGCGAGCGGCTCGCACGCGACAACCCTTCATTGGACCCGCAACGATGGCGAGGTGCGCGCCGGCGACCTCCTGCTGCTCGACGCCGGCGTCGAATGCCACAACCTCTATACCGCTGACGTGACGCGCACGATGCCCGTAGATGGAAAATTCACGCCCGCCCAACGTCGAATCTACGAACTGGTTCTCCAAGCCCAGAAAGCGGGCATCGCTGCGGTGAAGCCCGGCGCGCCCTTCATGGCGGCGAACGACGCGGCGATGAAGATCCTCGCCCAAGGTCTCTACGAACTAGGCATCCTGACCGAGGAGCCCGAGACCGCCCTACGCAAGGATCGTCAGTTACACCGTCGTTACACCCTGCACGGCGTGAGCCACATGCTGGGTATTGACGTGCACGACTGCGCCAACGCGCGCAACGAGACCTACCTCGGCAACCTCGAAGAGGGTTACGTGCTCACCGTTGAACCCGGTCTGTACTTTCAGCCCAACGACCTCACGGTTCCCGAGGAGTACCGCGGGATTGGCGTGCGCATTGAAGACGACGTGCTCGTAACCGCGACCGGCGCGAAAAATCTCTCCGAGGCGCTCCCGCGTGAACCGCACGCGATTGAAGACTGGATGAGCGAACTCTGGTCAAGCGCAACGCCCCACCTCGGGCTTTGACGTTCATCAAAGAAAGAGGTACGTCGTGACAACCACGAATCCAATGCAGTTAGGCATGGTGGGCCTCGGCCGCATGGGTGCGAACCTCGTCCAGCGCGTCGTGCGTGACGGTCACTCGACCGTCGCTTTTGACGTGAACCAGGAAGCCGTGCACGCCTTGGTCGCCGACCACATCGCTGGCGCAAGTTCGCTGGAGGATTTCGTACGTCAACTCACGGCGCCNNATTACGTCGACTGTGGCACGAGTGGCGGCATCTGGGGACTCGAGCGCGGTTACAGCCTGATGATCGGGGGCGAGGACGACGTCGTTGCTCGGCTCGATCCCATCTTTGCCTCCATCTCACCGGGTGGCGAGCCTTCGCCCGGACGAAACGCGGACCACGCCTCACACGGCTACCTGCACTGCGGACCGAGCGGCGCGGGACACTTCGTCAAGATGGTCCACAA
>PKZI01000230.1 GCA_003133005.1 Acidimicrobiaceae bacterium
ATTCTCTCGCCGCTCTCCTCGACGATCTCATGAGCTACGTAAACCGGGTGGACGTCGACCCCATCGCCCAAGCCGCGATCTGCCACGCACAGTTCGAGATCATTCATCCCTTCGGTGACGGCAATGGGCGAGTTGGTCGCGTGCTCGTCGCGTGGTTGCTTACACGACGTCTCTCGCTCCTTGTACCGCCGCCAATAAGCGTGGCGATTGCGGCCGACGTCGCTGGTTATTCATCGGGTCTCGCGCTCTTTCGACTTGATGATCATGCGAGTTGGATCAAGTGGTTCGCCAATGCGGTGGCGGCGGGAAGTAAGACGCAGCGCTCGCTCATCTCGAACGTCGATCACATCAAACAGCAATGGCATGACCGCCTCGCCTCGTCCGAACGCAAGACCCGAAGCGACGCTGCGGTCTATGCGGCGCTGGACCTGATCCCTCGTCGCCTCGTGCTGACCTCACAGACCTTGGTCGAAGGACTCGGAATCTCTCGAAAGGCGTCACTGGCGACGCTACGTCGCCTTGTCCAATTGGGGATTCTCACGGAATACGGGACCGTTTCACGCCAACACGCAGGTCAGCCCGCGTCACTCTTCGTCTCTCGTGACCTACTCGCACTCGCGGGATCGAATCCGCTGCGCGCATGAGGAATCGTTGGTGGCGACGTCGCGCACGTTCTCTCGCGAAAGCACACAGCTATCGCGCGACGCGATCGCTCGTCTTCAGATCACGTCGACGTGTGGCCTTCGTTCGTGGGTTTACGACGACTGCTCTGTCGGCGACCTGTCTCGTGCTGGCACTCACCACGAGTGCCGACGCGAGTACTGGTCCCCGTGCCCACGTCACGATCAGCCAAAGCGGGCTGCACGTTTTTTCAATAAACGGCCACCCGTACGGCATTCGCACGGCGATCCACGTCGTTACCTTTGACGGCACCCAGTTCTCGGTTTCCATTGGACTCGCTCAGCACGCCATCGACGGTGGACTCCAGACGCCGAGTTCGATGTGCCAGAGCACCGCGGGCTGCGTCGCGGCCGTGAACGGCGACTTCTTTGATCTGACCCCGTCCGGTGCTCCTGACCCGGGTGACGAGGTCGGCGGCATCATCCAAAGCTGCGTCCTGCTCCATAGTCCGCAGATCTCGCACCAACAGGTCAACTTGGACGCGCACACGGTGGCAACTGGCCTTAACTGGAGCAGTACTCTCACCATCAACGGCACCAGCGTTCCCATCACCGCCATTAATCAGGAACTGCCGCTGTCGTACAGCAACGTCAATCTGCCCTTTGCGGGAACGCTGCTCTATACCGCTCCCTACGCCTTGAGCATTCCCAACTCTACGACGCGAACCATTTATGAGTTCACGCCGGGTACCGCCGCGACGAGCCCCACGACCATCAACACCACGGTCGACTTGAGCTTCGTCGGAGCCACGTCACATCCCACGAAGGTAGCGGCGGGTGACGTCGACATCTCGGCACCGACGAGCTCCGCGCTCAGCGCACTCCAACCCGGCGCCACCGTGACCTTGACGACGACGTCCAGCGCCGGTTGCGACAACATTGGCGGTCACCCGATATTGCTTGATCAAGGCGTCGTCGCCCCGATTGTCAACGCGGATACCTACAGCGTCAAACCCTACGCGCGAACCGTGATTGGTTGGACCCAAAGCGGCGTGACGGTACTCATGACCGTCGACGGCCACGACGAAGTGTCCGGGGCGACCGTGCACCAACTCGATGAGGTCCTCGAGTCACTCGGTGTCGTCACGGCGATCGACCTGGACGGAGGTAACTCCACCACCTTGTATGCGCAGGGTCGGGTTCTCAATAAACCAGCGCGAGGAAGCGAACACCCTGTCTCAACCAGTCTGTTGGTGCTCGCAGGTCAAGGTATCGCCACCACGACCACGACCACGACGACAGAGAACCCCTGATCCTGACGCGACGATGTCGTCAATACGTCGATGTACGGGACCTGTCGTGACGACTCCTATGGAGGGCTCTCACAATCCCTCGATTCTTCGATGAATCTCCGACCTTTGTGCTTCACCACCAACCCTTCCGGGCGTTCTACTCCCATTTACCCAATATGGGAAAATGGGAGTAGAATTGGCACCAACGAGAGGAAATGATGACCCTGATTGAAACCGACGAGCGCAGTCGCGTCGTCCTGCCTGGTCACCCCAGCCAGCGCTTCATCGTGCGAGAAAACGAAGACGGAAGTATCCTGCTCGAACCCGCGAGAGTCATCACCGAAGCGCAACTCGAGTACGACGAAAGTCCCGAATTGCAAGCATTACTGAAACGAGCGGCGGCCTCNNCTGGACGAGATCGAACGAGGTGACGACCACGACCTCTATGACGCCCTATTAGACGTGTGTGAGTTTGTGCTCGCGCATCCTGAGCGGGCGCAATCTCGCTCAAACGCGTTGACGACGTCAGAGGGTATCCTTTTTCGCCTCGCGGTGCCAGGACATCATCCTTTCAAAGTCTTCTGGTCTAATGACGGCCCTCGCATCGAGGCAGTGTTCCCTTACCCCTAAGCCCAAGGTGCATAGGCCGGGCCCGTAATCCTGGTGAGGGCGTCGAAGAGACCTCCGCTTAGCCTGTCGTAATACGCATTGCCAAGGCCAGAAAAGAGCAATCATGACCAACCCACTCCCCGTTCTGCGCGCATCAGTGGAGCATCTTCGTACCGTCATCGACGACAACGATGACCTCGATCCGAATGCGTCTGCCTATCCCGAGGAGTGGACCATTGCCGACACGATGTCGCACATCGGATCGGGCGCGACCATCGCACTACGAAGTTTTGAAGATGTCGTTAACGGGCGAGAAATCGAGGCGGGTTTCAATCAGTCCGTGTGGGACGAGTGGAACGCCAAGTCGCCGAGCGACCAAGTAAAGGACGCCCTGGTGGCCGACGAAGCGCTAGTCCTTGCTCTCGAAACGCTGCCTCAAGAGAAACGAGCGACCTTCCACACGAAGATGGGTCCCTTTGACCTTGACTTCGACGGCTTCGTCGCGTTACGTCTGGGCGAACAAGCACTGCACACGTGGGACGTCGAAGTGTCGCTCGACCCCGCGGCGACTCTATCGGATGACGTCGCGGAAGTCGTTCTCGAAGGCCTCGCCCGATTGATCGGCTTCACGGGCAAGGCGAACGGCGAGACGAAGGAAGTGACCGTGCGCACGACTGGTCCCGCACGTGACTTCACGATCGTGTTCTCCGGCGATTCGATCAGTATGGTAACGAAGTTACATTCGGGCGCCGTCGATCTTGAACTCCCCGCGGAAGCGTTCGTCCGTCTCGTCTACGGTCGACTCGACGCGGATCCAACAACGTCGCAAGCCAATAACACCTTGAACGACCTTCGCGTGGCGTTCCCGGGTTTCTAGAACTCTTTCCCAGGTGTCCCGCGCGACACAACGTACGTCATCGCGATTTACTTTGGACCAATGATGCCGCGCGAGCAGTGAGGCAGTGTCCTCACGTTTATCGAACCGTTGAAGAGA
>PKZI01000255.1:0-1829 GCA_003133005.1 Acidimicrobiaceae bacterium
CCCACCCGGCGTCGACGATGGCGCGGCTCGCCCCTGGCGCACCGTGCAAGAGCTTGGCCGTCTCTTCGATGAGCGCGTACTGGCTCGCCTCACCAAGTCCTCGTCCTCCCGAGACAACAACAGTCGCCTCTTCGAGTTTGGGTCCCGTTCGTTCTTCGACGTGACTGGTCACGATCTTCGCGCTATCCGTCGCACCCGTGTCGCCCACCGGGGCACCCACGACCGACACGGGCGCACCACCCACGGATTCGGCGACGAAGGATTTCGCGCGCACGACGATGATGCCGGGTCCCGCGCCGGTGAAGTGCGCCTTCACTGTCTGCGTGCCACCAAAAACAGGGTGCTCGGTGACGAGACCGCCGTCGTCGTGCAAACCGGTCACGTTCGTGAGCACGGGCCGATCGAGTCGGGCCGACAGACGTCCCGCGATGTCGCGTCCGTCGTAGCTCGTCGGGATCAGAATCGCGTCGGGTGCACCTGCGCCAACGAGCGCCGCGATCGCTGCGGCGACCGGTACGCCCGGAAGGGCGCCCGCGAGATCTCCCACGTCATAGAGCGTCGTCGCACCGTACTCACCGGCCTGGGCCGCGAGCGTTGCGCCACTACCCCAGGTGATCGCAGCGACGTTGGACGACAACGTGCGCGCGTGACTGAGCAGTTCTAATGACGTCGTCGTAAAGGTGCCGTCGGCAGGTTCTGCGACGACCCAAATATTGTTCACCGTCATGATGACTCCTAAAGGACTTTGATGGACTCGAGGAACGCGACGATCTTCTGCGCACCCTCGCCATCGTCGACGTACTTCTCACCGGCTTGGCGTGACTCCGCGGCGACCACCTCGGTGATTTCCTGACGCGCACCAGCGGGCCCAACCGAATCACCCACGCCGAGGTCCGCGACGCTGAGTATCTCGAGCGGCTTGGACTTGGCGGCCATGATCCCCTTGAACGACGCGTAACGAGGTTCGACGACACCTGCGGTCACGGTCACGACGCACGGCAGCGGCGCGGTGACTTCGTCATAGCCCGACTCGGTCTGGCGCTCAACTTTGACCGTCGTGCCGTCGATGGTGACCGACTTGGCGAACGTGATCGACGGCATGCCGAGCAGCTCGGCCAGTTGCACCGGCGTCGTGCCGGTGTAGCCGTCGGACGACTCGGTCGCGGCGAGCACCAGGTCGGGAGTTTCGCGACCAATGACCGCGGCCAGTACCTTCGCGGTGCCGAGCGCGTCAGTACCACGAAGTGCGTCGTCGCTCACGATCACCGCCTTCGCTGCGCCCATCGCGAGCGCGTTACGCAGCCCCGCGACGTCAGCGGACGAGCCCATGGAAACGACCGTGACCTCACCGCTGCCCGCCTTGTCGACCAGTTGCAGTGCCATCTCCACCCCGTAGGTGTCGGCCTCGTCCAGTATCAACTTTCCCGAGCGATCCAAGTTGTGCGCCGCGTCCAAGGACTGCGGCGCCGCGGGGTCGGGAATCTGCTTCACACATACGACAACGTTCATGACTTTTAATCTAGGGGATTAGGCGCCACTCGAAAAACGAGGCGAGTCCAACAACGAGAGGGCGAGCGCCGGCTCGTCGCTGATAATACGGTCAACGCCCAACGCCGCCATCGCGAGGATGTCGGCGGGCGCGTTCACGGTCCAGACGTTGACTTCGAGTGAGAGCGACCGCGCCAGTTCGACGCTCTCTCGGTCAACCCTGCGAAACGGGGGGTTCACGGCGTCGAACCCTCGCTCTCGCGCGAGCGGAAGTGCCTGGCTCAGGTCCTCCAGCCACAGCAACCACCCCACGGGGATTTCTGGCGCGACGCGCTTCAACG
>PKZI01000255.1:1924-2508 GCA_003133005.1 Acidimicrobiaceae bacterium
GGATCGTGGTGCACGACGAGTTGCCCGTCACTCGTGCGTCGCACGTCAAGCTCCACGCCGGTGACGCCAATCTCTCGCGCGGCGCGAAAGGCGGCGAGTGTGTTTTCGCGCTCGGTCGTGTGAAACCCTCGGTGGGCGAAGATTTCGGGCATTCGTGCAGTCTGCCAAAATCCCGCATTCACCATCGAGATCGAGACATCCGATCAATCATGAGACAACGCTTCGTCGCAATCGAAACGAAGTACGTCTTTTCGACTCGAATTGCTCATTACTTTCTTACAAATCCCCCTTGAATAAGGAACTACCTATCAGTAAAATCAAATACCCCGCCACAGTGGACTTTTGAGTAAAACACCGTGGAAAGAGCCAAATAAAGGAAGTTGTATGTCGTTAATCTGGAACCGCACCCACGCCTGGGATGATGCCGATTGGCGCTCGAACGCCGCATGCCGCGACACCGAGCCCGAATTGTTCTTCCCCATCGGCACCACGGGAATGGCCACGGACCAGATTGAGTCGGCCAAACGAGTCTGTAACGCGTGTGACGCGCAGAAGGCCTGTCTGGAGTTCGCCCTCGCCACCAA
>PKZI01000130.1 GCA_003133005.1 Acidimicrobiaceae bacterium
AGTCTTGAACGAGGATTCAGGGACAGGGATTCAAAGGAGAACTCGTGGCACGAATACTGATCGTTGAAGATGACGACCACATTCGCACAGCGCTGCGCTTGATGTTCGAGGGCGAAGGATTCGACGTGGACGACGCCGCGACCGGTGAGGTCGGTGTCGCCCTATTTGGTCGTATGGCGAGCGACATCGCGATCGTTGACGTGATGCTGCCCGGTATGTCCGGCTTTGAGACCAGCCAACAACTGCGTAACGCGAGCGACCTTCCCATCATCATCGTCTCGGCGCGTGACGAAACCGTTGACGTGGTGCTCGGTCTCGAGTCGGGCGCGGACGACTACGTCACCAAGCCCTTCGTCCCCGAGGAATTACTCGCACGCGTCAAGGCCCACCTTCGTCGCCGCCCGGACAAGAGTGCGAAAGCGTTTTCGCTGGGTGACCTGCACGTCGTGCCCGACGAAGGCGTCGTGCGCCAGAGCGACGGGTCTGAACTACACCTCACGTCCACCGAGTTTCGTCTCTTGACCGACCTCGCCTCGATGAATGGCAAGGTCTTGAGTCGCGAAGATCTCCTCGAGCGGGTCTGGGGCTACGACTACTTCGGCGACAGTCGACTCGTGGACGTGCACATTCGTCGACTCCGCACCAAGATCGAACCCGATCCGGCCAACCCTATTTATCTCGTCACCGTGCGAGGCGCTGGATACAAGTTGGTTCTCTAATGCGCCGACGAAGTCTTCGACTTCGCCTCATGGTGACCTTTGGCCTGGGAGCCTTTCTTCTCAGTTCGATCTTCGCGTCGCTCACGTACTTGGGTGTGCGTCACGTATTGATCGACAACCAGCAGCAGTCCGACCTTCACGAGAGCTACGAGAACGCCGCGCTTATTCGAAGCACGCTGTACACGTCGCCGCCCGAACTCGCGAAACTGCTCAACTCAATCCAAAGCGCCACCGCGTCCAACGTCCTCGTGCGCACGCATCGACAGTGGCTGTCAAAGAGCTCGAACGCGGCAACCGCCGACGTGTCACCCGCCGTCATCAACAGCGTGAACGCCGGCCGTGCGACCGAACAATCACTCGATTTCAACAACCAGATCATTTTCGTCGTGGGCATACCCGTGCCCGCGGTCGAAACCCAGGTCTATGAGGTGTTTCAGCTCAACAAACTCGAACACACCCTCGAGGTGTTGTTGCAATACATGGGCGCGGGCGCGATTCTCACGACACTCATCGGGATGAGCGGCGGTCTTTGGGTGACGCGACGCGCGGTTCGACCGCTCGTTGAGGTCTCTGAAGCGGCGGCACTCATCGCCCAAGGTGAGTTGTCCACACGACTCGTCGTGACACGAGCGGACGAGGAGGTCCAACAACTCACCGAATCTTTCAACCTCATGGTGAGCCAACTCGTTGAACGACTCGAGCGCGACGCACGTTTCGCGAGCGACGTAAGCCACGAACTGCGCTCGCCACTCACGACGCTCGCGACCACCGCGTCAGTCCTCCAACAACACCGCGACGAGCTCTCGTCCGCGGGACAGGAAAGTCTCAACCTTCTGCTCGCGGACTTGGCGATTTTCCAAAATCTCGTGGAGGACCTGCTCGAAATGGCCCGCAGCGACGCCGGTGCGGTGCCCCTCACGATTGAGACGGTGAAATCGGTCGAGCTCGTTCGCCAGTCGGTGCGCTCGGCGGCNNGTCCAGGTCGACCGGCGTCGCTTCGAGCGTGTCATCACCAACCTGATCGACAACGCGCATCGTTACGCCAACGGCGCGGTCGCGGTGCGACTCACCATCGAGGAAGGTCAGCTCGCGGTCAACATTGACGACAACGGTGCCGGCGTTCCCCCTGAGGAGCGAGAACAGGTCTTCGAACGGTTCTTTCGCGGTCGAGCCGCGCACGACCGGGGCATCGCGCGCGGCACGGGACTTGGCTTGGCGCTCTCGCGCGACCACGTGCTGGCGATTGGCGGCATGCTGCGCGTCATGCAAAGCCCCGAAGGTGGCGCGCGCTTTCAGATTCTGATGCCGATCGTCCACGAGGTGCACGCGTGAAGCGGGTTCGTGGCGTGCTGTTCGTGCTCATCGGCGCGCTTCTTCTCAGCGGTTGCACGCTCATTTCCACGTCGAACTCCCCGTCGGTCGTGCCCAAGGGCAACGTCTCATTTGGCCTCGAGAAGCCCACGATTCCTGGTACCGCCAACGGTCGCGTTCGCTTCACCACCCAGCCCGTCTACTTCATCGACGCCACGGGTCACCTTTCGCCCTCCAGTCGACTCGTGACCACGCCGCTCACGTTGAGCTCGGTCATCGACGAGGTCCTCCTGGGTCCCACGAAGATCGAGGGATTCGCCGGGTACACGAGCGACGTGCCCAAGGGCTTCGTCCTCGTGAGCGCCACGCTCCAGGGAAAACTCGGCATCGTCGACGTCGCGACACCACTCACGTCGCTTCCACGCCAAAACCAGATACTTGCCTTGGGCCAATTGGTACTCACCGCCTACGACGCGGGCGTGACCGCCGGCATTGAGATCACGGTGGCGGGAACACCCACCTTGTCATTGCTGCCCAACGGCACGAAGAAGCTCATCGCGACGCGCGCGGACTTCTTGTCGCTGCTAAACGGCTAACGCAGCCGTTCGGTTCGGTGCGCCGGCGCGGCGCTCCAAAGGTGTTCGAGGTCGTAGTAGTCACGCGTCTCTTCGTCAAACACGTGGACGATCACGTCGCCGTAGTCGAGCGCGATCCACTGGGCACTGTCCCAGCCTTCGACGTGTACGGGCTTGAGCGCGAGGCGCTGGTCGACGAACCGCTCGATTTCTTCGGCGATCGAGCGGACCTGTCGATCGTTGCGACCCGAGGTCACGACGAGCGCGTCAAAGGAATCGACGAGTGATCGAAGGTCCAAGACCACGCTGTCGATGCCCAATTTCTCGTCCGCCGCGTCGAGAGCCGCTTCGATCAACCTGGCGACGTAAGTGCTGTGGGGGCCGCGCTCGATCTCGCCGCTCGTCACGTGTGCACTCAGTGGCCAACTCCGAGCACACAGAGCGCGGCCACGAAGGGCAGCGTCAGGGAGAGGATCCCGAGGATGGCGTAGCGTTGGCGGATTCGTCGAGCATCTCGGCGTCGAAGGGGCGCCGGCTCCAAGACCGTGAGTCGTGCCGACTCCGTTTCGGTTACTTCGAAGATGCGAACGGCCATTGACTCGAAATCCTAACCTCGAAAGCCCTCGTACAGCGGAATGACGTCCTCGGGCACGAAGTTTCGCAGGTTTTCGGGGGTTTTCGCAACCTCACGGATGAACGAGCTCGATAAGTCCACGGGCTCCATCTCGATCTCGTAGGCGCGCCAACCTGGTGGAACGCGCCCTGATCCCCCGGGTCGCGGCACGACACCCAATTGCACGAGGGCTCGCAGTTCGCTGGCTTCGTGCCACGAATCGATCTGTTCTAACAAGTCCGCGCCCATGATCACGTCGACCTCGTCGCAGGTCTCGAGCAGCTCTCGCACGGTGTCGATGGTGTAGGAGGGCCCCTCACGGCGGATCTCACGGTCCGAGACCTCGACCAGTGCGAGGCCTCCGAACGCGGCTTCGGCCATGGCAAAACGCAGTGTCGCGGGGTGGATCTCGGTCGTCGCGCGCTTGAGGTACGGATTTCCGGCGACCGTGACCTCGATGCGGTCGAAGCGTCCCGTGGCGGCGGCGGCACGAAGAGCAGCGACGTGGCCAAAATGGGGCGGATCGAAGGTGCCACCGAAGAGGCCCAGGCGCGCACGCGTCACTCCATGACACTAGGCGCTGGCTCTGCATTCACTGTTTCAGCCCCTACGATTGGTGGATGGTAACGCCGAAGAATGAGTGGAGTCCGAGCGCGTGGCGATCGCACCCGATCGCACAAAGCCCCACGTGGCCCGATCTCGAGCACCTCGCACGGGTCGAGACCCAACTCGCGACGAAGCCGCCGCTGGTCTTTGCCGGCGAGGCGCGTCGACTCACCGAGCAACTGGCCATGGTCGCGGACGCCAAGGGGTTCCTCCTGCAGGCGGGCGACTGCGCGGAGTCCTTTAACGAGGGTTCTGCCGACGCCATACGCGACAAACTCAAGGTCATCTTGCAGATGGCGGTCGCGCTCACCTACGCCTCGGGCGTGCCGGTCATAAAAGTTGGGCGCATCGCCGGTCAGTTCGCCAAGCCTCGCTCCGAAGAGTACGAGGACGTCGACGGCGTGCGTCTAGACATCTTTCGCGGGCACATCGT
>PKZI01000124.1 GCA_003133005.1 Acidimicrobiaceae bacterium
CACCGTCTCGCGTCTGGGTGACCACGAAACGAGGGACGTCAAGTTGTGCGCGTCGACTCCTATCGAAAGGTAGGGATCCGAACGCGACGATACCGGTGCCGGTGGGACCCTCTTCGCCCGCCAGCTGGTGCGCGCTGAGCAACGTCATCGCGGTCGCACTTGATTCGAGGTCACCTAACTGAATGGAGTCAGCGGTCCCTCCAAAACCCACACGAAGTATCGTTGGCGTCTCGAGGAGCCAACCCTCTCGTGCACTCAGAGCGCGAAGGACATCGCGTGAAATCGGTTCGATCCGACGACGTGTGAACTTCACGAGGACCTCGTGGCGAGGAACTGCTGACTGAGTCCACCCATGACGCGACGATGGTTCACCGCACTAAAACCCGCCTCGTTGAGCATGAGCATGATTTCGTCGCTGGCGGGAAGATACGCGGTGGACGCGGGCAAGTAGTGATAGGCCGCTCGATTGGACAGAAGTGACCCGAGCCACGGCACAATGTGGCGAAACCAGAGACGAAAACCTGCCCTGAGTGGACCAGAGGTGGGTTCGGCGACTTCGAGTAGCGAGATTCGTCCGCCCGGGCGCACGACACGAGCCATTTCACCGAAGGTCGCGGCGAGGTCGGTGAAATTACGCAACGCGTATCCGCACGTGACGCCATCGAAGGTCGCCTTCGCGAAGGGTAATTGCGACGCGTCAGCCTGCACGCGATAGGTGACCTCGCGACCTGCTTGGAGCATGCCCAGGCTGAGGTCAGTCGCGACGGGGTGGTGCCCTTGACGGACAAGTTCGCGTGTGAAGTCCCCGGTACCTGCGGCGAGATCGAGGACCGTACTCTGGCGGGGGAGTCGAAGATCAGTCACGGCGCGTCGTCGCCACCGCGCGTCAAGTCCCAGTGTCATGAACTTATTGACCATCTCGTAGCGCGGTGCGATGGCGTCAAACATCGCACGTACTTGTCGCGTCTTTTCCTCGCCCTGGGGAAGCGTTGTCCGTGTCATGAGATCAGAAGTAGTAGCGAAAGACGACTTGTGCGACGCAACTGGGTTTTGGCGCGTCCTTGACCTCGACCATGACGTCGAGCGCCACCTGAACCCCGCCCGTGACGTCGTCGACCGACGTCAACGTGGCGCCCGCACGGATCTCCGCGCCGACCGGGACCGGGCTCGTGAAGCGGACCTTGTTGGTGCCGTAGTTGACACCCATCGTCACGCCCTCAACGCTCAAGACACCGCCGAGCAACACGGGGATGAGCGACAGCGTGAGGTAGCCGTGGGCAATGGTGTGCCCGAACGGTCCCGTTTTGGCACGCTCAGGGTCAACGTGGATCCACTGGTGATCGCCCGTGGCGTCGGCGAACAGATCGACCTGTGCCTGGGTGACGTGCTGATAGTCCGAGTACCCCAAGTGCGTTCCCACGAGGGATTTGAGTTCCTCGATGCTCGTGATGTGCGTGGTCATATTTGCCTCCCAAGAGACTCTAATGTTTGTGATCGATCGAACTCTTGGCGCGTGCGGGGGTCCATCTGATGAACCCACGACCCTAGAATCGCTACGTGAGCGCCGTGCACGTCGAAGAACACCATCGTGAAATATCAGGCGGCTGGATTCGCGCGGGGATTTTTGGGATAAGTGATGGACTCGTCACCAATACCTCGTTCTTGTTGGGCTTTGCGGGAGCGGACCCGAGTCACAATGTTGTGCGCCTCGCGGGTCTCGCCACGTTGGTGGCGGGAAGCTTCTCCATGGGTACGGGTGAGTACCTTTCAATGCGCGCCCAGAAAGAACTCTTCGAGTATGAGATCAACGTCGAGCGTCGCGCGATAGCTGACAGCCCCGACGACGAGCGTCGCGAACTACGTGACTTATTCATATCTCGAGGTATCGACACGACTTTGGCGGAGCGTCTTTCGGTCGACCTCATGCGTGACCCTGATCTCGCGCTTCGCACGCACGCGCGCGAAGAATTGGGTGTGGACCCTACGGCGACCGGTATGCCACTCGCGGCCGCGTATTCGTCGTTCTTCTCGTTTGCGGTGGGTTCGTTCATCCCGCTCGTGCCCTGGCTCTGGAGCACCACGGGCAACCAGGTTCTCTGGTCAATTCTCTTCGCTGGTCTCGGTTCGATCGCGGTGGGCGCCGCGATTGGTCGCTTCACTCGCCGCGGCATGTTTCGCTGGGCCCTTCGTCAACTCATCATCACGGCCGTGGCGGCCGGGGTGACCTACGGCGTCGGCCGGGGCGTGGGAACGACCTAACGAGAAAAGTGCAGGAGACGATCCTCGCGTTCAAGACGAAAGCCTAGGGATTCGTAGAGTTTGCGCGCGTCGGTATTGGACTCGTCGACAAAGAGCACCGCGTCGTTCACGCCCTTCTTACGCAGTGATGCGAGACCCTGGGTGACCATGACGCGCCCGAGTCCATGACCCTGGAAGTCGGGGTGGACCGAGACCACGTAGATTTCACCGAATCGGTCAGGGTGCAATTCGTGGACCTTCGTCCAGCACGACGCGGCAAGACGACCATCGATTTCGAGAAGCAAGAAGCCGGAAGGATCGAACCACGGCTCGTTGGTACGTTCGTCGAGATCGACACGCGACCACGCACCTTGCTCGGGGTGGTCGGCGAAAGCGGCGTTGTTTTGGGCAATCCACTCGTCTTCGTCACGCCCCGGCTCGAAGTTACGCAATGTCGCTCCTTCGGGAACCGCGACGACCGGCACTGGTAGGCGCAGACTCAGCAGTAGCAATGCGCGAATGGAGTGACCTAATCCGCCGCGACTAGGACCTCGCGTCCACCAGTCGATACCATCGTGGCGTTCGAGCACTTCAGCCAAGAGGTCGGCGTCAAAGCCGCCTCCGCACATTTCGATGGTGACGTGCTTGATGCCGTTGACGACTGCGTAGTCAGTAAGTACGTGTTCGTCGTCGTAGCGAAGCCAGTGTTCGCCGGGCCAACCGTGCACGACGATGCGCCGCCGACCCTCGTCGAGAGCTTCGCGACCGAGTTCGGCTTCGGTGCGGTTCAAGAGATTGAGTACCTCAAGACGCTGGTCACCCGAGAGAACGGGGGTGCAGTGCCACGCGTCACTCATAATCGAAGGCTACCGGCTGTCAAGTGACGCGACCCGCCACTCGATTGAGACGGCGAAGCAGTGCCCCGACTGTTCGTTCAGCGGCGACCAACTCGGTATAGACGTCGCCGTCCATGTGCGTACCTTCGGTCTCGACGAGTCGGGTAATGCGCTCGGCGATCTCGTTCATGGTGGAGGTTATGGTGTTTAGCTCATTTTGCATCGACACGATCATCGCCTTTGAAGGAAAGTTGGTTGCTCGCCGATACTGTAATGGTCGATGAACATCGAGAGCGTGCACGACGAAGATGAACCCTTTCTCTGGTCGGAGATCCTCGTGCGTGGTCCCCAGGCTGAGGTCTTCCTCCAAGGTCAATTGAGCCAGGATGTTGCGGATCTCAGCGACACGGGTGCGTGGTCCTTTCTGCTCGAGCCGAACAGTGATGTGCTCTGTACTTGCTTCGTGCGAGCGCTCCCCGACGGGTTTTCACTGCTCGTCGCACGAGAGAGCAGTCTCGGCGCACTCGCGCGACTCAAGCGATTTCATCTTCGCGTTGATTGCACGCTCGAACTCTTCGATGCGGCGACCGGTCCCTTTTCGACGTGGGGCGAGCAGATCGATTTAGGCGAGCCCGGACCGGCGGAGTTCGTGGGGGTGAGTCCCCAGTCCTACGGTGGCGCGTTCGTCACGAGCCACGTCTCTTTCGCGAAAGGTTGTTTTACCGGCCAAGAGCTCGTCGCGCGAATGGACGCGCGGGGATCGAGCGTACCGTGGCGTTTCGTACGTGTCGTTGGTCCCTCGCTCGACGCCGTTGACGCGGTCCTCAAGCGAAAGGGACCCGAAGGCGTGAGCGGTGTCACCAGTGCGGTCCGGCGCGGCGACAGCGTCGCCGCCCTCGGTTTCATTCATCGCAGCGCCCTCGACGAGGCCACGTCGTCAACAGAAGTGACCCTCGACGTCATTGCCTGAATTTGCGCGGCGGGTGCCGTTACCCTAGGTGCATGGAGAACCGCCGTGCGTTTTAACACTGAAGGGATCTTCATCAAGGTCTCGGGCGTGACCAGCGAGGAAGACGCGCTCTTTTCGATCGGACTCGGCGCGAGCGCCATAGGTTTCGAGTTCGGGCCCACCGCGCGGCGCATCACGCCCAGCGCAGCGCACGACATCGTGCGTCGATTACCTGTGGGAGCCCTCTCGGTTGGTGTATTTACGAGCGAGTTGCCACAGAAAGTCGTCGAGGTGACCAACACGCTCGGTCTCTCCGCGGCGCAACTTGACGGCGCGTTTTCTGCCTCGGCGATCGAGTGGGTCGCCGAGCGGGTCACCACCGTCATTCGATCGTTTCGTCGCGCCGACGACGTGCGTAGCGCGCCAGCGATCGATGGCGTGGACTACTTCTTGTTGCCCGAGGACGACGACGTGTACGCCCTCGAGGACTGTCTCGAGATCTTTGCGGACCTTTCGATCCCGACGCCCCTCATCGCCTCGGGTGGTCTTAACGCGACCAACGTTGTCCAGGTCGTGCAGAATTTTCCGATATGGGGTGTTGACGTGCGCGCGGGTGTCGAAGCCGAACCTGGCCTTAAGGATCCCGTGCAGTTGGGTGAGTTCATTGCCAACGCGCGATGGGCGAGTGAGAATGCCTACGTGTCTCGCCAACGCGAGGAGTGGCGAAACTTCTAGTTAACGTAGCGGCGAAAGATCACTGAGCCGTTGTGGCCGCCGAATCCAAAGGAATTGGACAACACCACGTCGATATCGCCCGCACGCGGCTCACCGGTCACGACGTCGAGCCCGACGTCGGGATCAATCTCGTTGGTGCCAGCGGTGGGCGGCATGAGTTGGTTTGTCAGCGTGAGCACGGAGGCCACACCTTCGAGAGCGCCCGCGGCCGCGAGGCTGTGACCGAGGTGGCCCTTGATGGAGGTGACGGGCGGCGGCTTCTCTCCAAATATCTGGTGCATGGCGGTCGCTTCGGCGAGATCGTTAAGCGGTGTCGAGGTGCCGTGGGCGTTGATGTGCGACACGTCCTCGGGACCAATACCCGCATCCTCCAGAGCGATTTTCATGCACCGAACCGCACCTGTCCCTTGGGGATCGGGCGCGGTGATGTGGTGGGCGTCGGCGGTCGAGGCGGCTCCGATTACCTCCGCGAAGATCGTGGCGCCGCGCTCGAGTGCGTGATCCCAGTCTTCGAGAATGAGGATGCCGGCGCCCTCGCCCATGACGNNGTCGCGGCGTTGGGCATCATCATGGGAACCATGAACGGTGACACGCGGTCAGGACCCTTCTCGTTCAATACGCGCACCTGGTCGAGAACTGTTTGCAGTCCACCAATACCGGTGGTGACGACCGTACCCGCCTCGACGAGTGGTCCTTCGAGCCCGCTTTGACGCCACGCCTCGTCGGCCGCGACGAGTGCGTAGAGCGTGAAGGGGTCAAGGCGACGTAGTTCTTTGGGTCCGCCAATGTGCGTCGCGTCAAAGGGAGCGATTCGTTTTGATTCGGGCGCGGTGCTCTTCATGAGCGCCTGCCACAGGGCGTCGACGCCAACTCCCGCACACGTCAGGGCACCGAGCCCCGTGACGGCGACGCGGCGACCCGAAATGGGCCCCGACGGGGTTCGCGCGACGAGCACTACAGCTTGGCGTAGATCANNGACCTCGATGTCGAAGGTCTCCTCGAGTGCCATAACGAGTTCGACCAGGTCGAGACTGTCCGCGCCCAAGTCCTCGAAGGAGGCGGTCATGGTCACCTTCGCAGGCTCCACCGCGAGGACTTCGACGGTGTCGTCAGTAAATTTGGTCAGTGCTTCATTGCGGTCCATGGTTCTACCCCTTCATTTCTGTCGCTCTATCGTACTAAATCGAGTCGTGGGCCCAGTTCATCTAGTGACCGAGTGAGAGGCCCCCGTCGGCGCAGAGTACCGCACCAGTGATGTAGCGCGCGTGGTTACTCGCGAGAAACCCCACCACACCAGCAATATCGGAGGGCTGTCCGATGCGTCCCATGGGGATCATTGACGCCATCTGATCNNGCCTTGGCGGCGGCGTAGTTGGCCTGTCCCGGCACACCCATGAAGCCACTCACGGAGCCGATGAAGATGATCGACCCCTTCCGGGCTCGCACCATGGACGCCATCGTCGCGCGTGCGCAGAAGAAGGCGCCATCGAGATCGGTCGCCATCACGTCGCGCCATTGCTCGTCGGACATGCGCAGGGCGAGTCCGTCCCTCGTGACTCCCGCGTTCACGACCGCGACCTCGACCGGACCGAAGTTTTCAATCGCCTTCTTCACGGCCTCGTTAACCGCGTGTGAGTCGCTGACGTCCACGGCAAGTGAGAGTGCGCATCCATCGGGTGCGCTGCCGGATCGTGAGAGCGCGACCACGTGGTCACCCTCTTCAATGAAGTAATTGGCGATCGCGGCGCCGATGCCTCGGCTAGCGCCGGTGACGAGTACGTGGCGACTCATAGTGAGATCTCCTGTAGTTCTTGAAGGGACGACGGCGCGAACTGGTGCTCGAAGAGCCGAATTCGCTTTGTGAGCCCGGTCAAAATGCCACTGGGCGGCATCTCGATAGTGGTGGTGACGAACGAGGGAAGAGCCAACGTCGCATCGAGGAACTCGACGGGTGAGGTGAGTTGGCGTGAGAGCAGTTGGCGCCACTGGGTCGCGTCGTTGTGCACCTGAGCGTCGACGTTCGCGATCAACGTGGCGTCCGTCGTGCCCCAGGTGACGCGTGCAAGTGCGTCGTCAAGTTCCACCTGAGCATCAGCCATAAGAGGTGAGTGAAAGCCGCCCCCCACTGTGAGTGGTGTCGCTCGACGCCATCCGAGATCGCGGTGCGTTGCGAGCAATCCTTCGAGCCCGCTCGTGGTGCCACTGACCACGATCTGGCCGGTGCCGTTGACATTGGCGATCCACACGTCGTCGAGCGTGGCCAGCGCGTCACGAGCGCCGTCGTCGCCCCCCATGAGAGCGACCATGGAGCCAGGGTTCTGTGCCGCGGCGCGCGACATGGCGGCTCCTCGCACCTTGATGAGTGCGGCCCCGTCCTCGAGACTGAGCAGTCCCGACGCCACGAGGGCGCTGAACTCACCGAGACTGTGTCCGAGAAAGTACTTGGGGCGAATTTCTCTTTCGAGCAACGCGAAATAACCAACCAGCGAGAGAGCGAATGTCGCGATCTGGGCGCGATCGGTTCGGATGACCTCGTCATCATCAGCGTCGAGAAGCAGGTGCGCCACATTCATCTCGCTCACGTCGCTGATGAGGTCGACGATTTTCCAACTCGCGGCGCCCCGCCAAGGGTGCCCGGCGCCACCGCCGAGCGACCCTTGCCCTGGGAACAACACGACGCAGTCCTCGCGCAAGTCGGATCGATTGGTTTTCGACATGCCTCAAAGGTAACAGCGACCCTCCCAGCAGAGAGACCTCGAGACGGTTTCGCTCGTTACTTCAACGAGATCCGACCCCACCAAGCGAGGGGGGTGTGCACCAATGCACGCCTGGCGCGCGCTCGACAAGGCGACTCCCACGATCGAGGGTCAACGACTACTCGCGACGACTCGTATTCGTCACGATCGCGTCGACGACACCGGTTGCGTCACCTTGCGCTATCGACGCCGCATGCATCACGTCAGTCTCGGGCGGCGTTACAAGGGGCGGCGAATCATAATTTTGATAGCGGATCTCGACGTTCGTGTCATCACCGAAGACGGCGAACTGATTCGCCACTTCACCCTCAATCCGAGCAAGGACTACCAGCCCCGAAGAGACGATTAGTCTTCTGGGGGTTCAGTTGTCCCAGAAACTCTGCAACATCACAGAGTGCCCGGAGTGGGACTTGAACCCACACACCCTTTCGAGTAAAGGCTTTTGAGGCCTCCGCGTCTGCCGATTCCGCCATCCGGGCTGCGGCGACAACGGTAGCAGTAACCGTAGGGTTGATGTCGTGGAGATCTCGCTGTGGCGAATGGACGAGAATTTGGACATGCCCATAGGCGCGTCGTTTGAGCGTCATGACCAACGAACGAGGCTCTTTCTTCGTGTGGCCGAGCACGACATCGAAGGTTACGGAGAGATTGACCCACAGCCGCGCGCACTCAACGGCGACCCGAGTGTCGACGACGTGTTGGAGGAGCTTCACGCCGTCGTGTTGCCCCAGTTGCGCTCCGTGGTCGTACGCGAAGGACGGTGCCCTTCGTGGACTCGGTTGGCCCGGTTTGCGGGTTCGCGTGACGCCAGTGCGACGGCGACGACTCTCGTCGAAATGGCGCTGTTCGATCGCGAATTGCGCGCTGACAGCGAGAGTCTCTCGGCGCGTTGGCCCGAGGCGGTGAAGACACCGCTGCAAGTGACGACGTCGCTGCTCGACGAATCGCTGACGTTCGATGTACCGCAAGACGCCGCGCAGGTGCGCGTAAAGACGGCGCCGGGCACCGTGGGGAAGCACGGTTTGGCGTTTCTCGAGTCATTAGACCGTCCAATCTTGCTTGACTTCAATTGTTCGGCGCACGTCGACGACGAGGTGGTCGAACAGGTGACAAAGCTCGCCTCGCGCGTGCAAGTCGCTGGCGTCGAACAGCCTTACGCGCCGGGCAATGTTGTCGATCACGCGCGTCTCGCTGAACAACTCGACGTTCCCTTGAGCATTGACGAGGGCCTTCGTAGTTTGCGCGACGTCGAGCAAATAGTTCGCTATGGCGCCGCACAGATTGTCTGCGTGAAACCCGCGCGCGTCGGCGGTTACGCGAATGCCCGAACGATTATTGAACGGGCCCGGGCCCTCGGACTTCGTCCGTACATTGGGGGATTCTTCGAGTCCGAACTCGCTCGTTCGGTCAACCGTACGTTGGCTCATCACCTCGTTGATGAACCGAGCGATATTGGACCTGTAGCAACGAAGTCGAACAATGATGGGCCGTGGTTTTCGGAGGTTTCAAAGGGTTTTGGACTCGTTCCCACGCCCGAATTGCTCGAGAAGTGCACGCTCGTACAGTCCATTGAACTTTAGGGATTTACACTCAACTACATGGCTCCAAAGGTGCAGCGACGACTCGAGGACCTCCAACGTCGCATCATGGCGGCCCGTGAGAGTCTGAGCGTGCTCGAAGAGCAGGTGCAAGTTTGGAATGACGCCCTCGAGGATGCTCGAATTCGTTCCCTCGTCTCTGAGACCCCTCTTCAGCAGCAAGAATATAACGAGTTGTCGCGTCACGTCTCGGTGGCGAACACCGAGATGACGCGACGTTCCCAAGAAGTGCGAACATTGATGGCCGAGCGCGACGAACTGCTGCGTGAATGGAAACCGAAGGAAGAAAATGGATAAGCGTGTAGTGATAGCCGACGATGAATCGATCATCCGTCTCGACCTCAAGGAGATCCTCGAGGGCGACGGCTATCTCGTCGTGGGCGAAGCCGCGCGCGGTGACGATGCTCTCGCCATGATTCGCGAACACGAACCCGACCTGGCGCTGCTCGACATCAAGATGCCCGGCCTCGACGGCATCGAAGTCGCGCGTGCGATCAAGGGAACCAATACCGTGGTCGTGTTGCTCACCGCGTTCAGCCAGCGTGCCCTCATCGAAAGCGCGCGAGAAGCGGGCGTGGTGTCGTACTTGGTCAAGCCCTTTCGCAGCAGCGAGATCCTGCCCAAGCTCGCCGCCATCATGAACCCACTCTCCATTGTCCCCGTGGACGCCCACGAAGTATCCAACGTCGACGACAAGATCGAGACTCGAGAGATCGTCCAACGCGCCAAGGAATACCTCATGCAAGAACGCGGACTTGACGAGCCCGCCGCTTTCGAGGTAATCCAACAGTCGGCCATGCGCGGGCGTACGCGGATGCGCGACGTCGCCCAGCAGATCTTGAAGGGTGAGTTCGTTGGCTGAGCGACCACTCGACCAGCAGCCCCTCGTGCTGTTGGACGGCATGTCGCTCGCCTTTCGCGCCTTCTTCGCCTTACCCACGGACATCAAGACCTCCGAGGGCCTGGTGACCAACGCGTTGCACGGCTTCGCCTCAATGCTCGAGTCGCTCATACGCACCCAAAAGCCCAGTGCCTTATGCGTCGCGTTTGACCTCACCGGCGGCACCTTTCGCGACGCGATGACCGAGGACTACAAGGGCGGGCGCGCCGAGACACCCATCGAGATCGAGCACCAGTTCGACCTGATTCGTTCACTCTGTGACGTCTTACATATTCCGGTGCACGGTGTGCCTCAGTTCGAGGCCGACGACGTGTTAGCGACGCTCGCGTCGTGGGCGCGCGACACGAAGATGCCAGTCATCGTCGTCTCGGGCGATCGCGACACTTTTCAGTTGGTCGAAGACCCGTATATCAAGGTCCTCTACAACCGACGCGGCGTCTCGGACTATTCGCTCTATGACGAAGCGGGCATCTTCGAGCGTTGCGGCATCGAACCCGCGCGCTACCCGCTTCTCGCCGCACTACGAGGGGACACCTCGGACAACCTTCCTGGTGTGCCCGGCGTGGGTGAGAAGACAGCTGCCAAGCTCTTCGCGCAATACCGCGATCTCGACGACCTCTACCAACATCTCGACAGTTTGACCCCGAAGCTTCGCGAGAACCTCGCGACGTTCGAGGAGCGCGCACGCAACAACGCCAAGGTCATGCAACTCGTGCGTGACGTGCCCCTGGACTTCACGTTGCAAGACCTCACGGTGGGGGGTTGGAAGCGTGACGAGGTCACCGCCTTCTTCGATCGTTTCGAGATGAACTCGATGCGCACGC
>PKZI01000119.1:0-4979 GCA_003133005.1 Acidimicrobiaceae bacterium
GAGATGTTCGAGATGTTCGACGTGGTTTGGCTCTGATAGTTCACGGCGGCGCCCATAACGTCAACGGGACCGATCATCCAACCAACGCGCCAACCGGTCATCGCGTAAGTCTTGGCTACGCCGTTCACCACGATCCAACGGTCCCCTAACTCAGGCGCCACCACGGGCATCGAGACGTGTTCGGCCTCGCCGTAGACGAGGTGCTCGTAGATCTCATCGCACATCACCCAGATATCGTGCTCCGCGGCCCAACGTCCAATCTCGGCCACGTCATCGGGTCGCACCACCGCACCCGTGGGGTTCGACGGCGACACGAAGACCAACAACTTGGTCTTTGGCGTGCGCGCCTTTTCGAGTTCGTCAACAGTGACGCGAAAGCCGTTCGCGTCACTCGTCATCACCGGCACGGCGACACCGCCCGCGAGATAGACGGCTTCGGGGTACGTCGTCCAATACGGTGCGGGTATGAGCACTTCATCACCCGGGTTCAACAAGGTCATGAACGTTGTGGCGACCGCGTGCTTGCCGCCGTTGGTCACGAGAATTTGGTTCGCGGCGATTGAGAGACCGGAGTCTCGCTTGGACTTCTCCACGATCGCGTCACGCAGGTCCTGAAGACCCGCCGTTGGTGTGTACTTGTGGTTGTTCACGTCAAAACACGCCTTGGCGGCCGCCTCGACGATGTGTGAAGGCGTCGGAAAGTCGGGTTCTCCCGCACCGTAACCAATGACCGGTTCACCCGCGGCCTTGAGGGCCTTGGCCTTCGCGTCCACCGCCAGGGTCGCGCTCGGCGCCAGTCCCCCCAGTAGGTCGCTTACTCTCGAAGCCATCGTCACCCCGTTCTTTTCCCTAGAGTAGAAGTCTATGAGTTCCCCCGACGATCTTCGAATTCCACCTGACCTTCTCCCGCGCGACGGGCGTTTCGGTTCGGGACCGTCCAAGGTGCGCGTCGACCAACTCGACGCACTCCTCGCCGACGCGCCCACGTACCTCGGCACGTCACACCGCCAAGCAACCGTTCGTAACAAAGTCGGCGAGGTACGCGATGGACTGAGCGCACTCTTCAATCTTCCCGACGGCTACGAAGTGCTGCTCGGCAACGGCGGTACCACGTGTTTCTGGGACGCTGCGACGTTTCATTTGGTCAGCGAACACTCCCAACACCTCAGCTTCGGTGAGTTCTCGTCCAAGTTCGCGAGTTGTGTCAAAGAGGCACCACACCTCAAGGATCCACAGATCATCACGAGCGACGTCGGTACCCACCCACTTGCCGTAGCAGACGATTCCGTCGACCTTTACGCACTAACGCACAATGAAACGTCAACGGGCGTGATGATGAACATCGAGCGACCCGCTGGTGCCTCGGGCCTCGTCGCCGTTGACGCGACGTCGGGCGCGGGCGGACTGAACGTCGACGCCACACAATTCGACTGCTATTACTTCGCCCCCCAGAAGTCCTTCGCCAGCGACGGCGGACTTTGGATTGCGTTGTGCTCGCCCGCCGCGATTGAGCGGATCGAGACGCTCGCGGCGTCGGACCGCTGGACACCGGCATTTTTTGACTTAAAGATCGCACTCGATAACTCGCGACTCAACCAGACCTACAACACGCCGGCACTCGCGACCATTCATTTGCTGGCGAGCCAAGTGAAGTGGTTCAACGATAACGGCGGACTTAGTTTTTCGACGGGGCGATCCAGCCAGTCTGCCGAGATTCTCTACACCTGGGCCGAGGCGTCAGATTTCGCGACGCCCTTCGTCGTCAATCCCGACGAACGAAGCAATGTCGTAGGAACTATCGACTTTAAAGCCGACGTCGACGCCGCGGTGATCGCGAAGGTACTTCGGGCCAACGGTGTCGTCGATACCGACCCGTATCGCAAACTCGGTCGAAATCAACTCCGCATCGCGATGTTCCCGAGCATCGATCCCGAGGACGTCGCGTCACTTTGCGCCAGCGTCAATTGGATCGTCGGCAACCTCTAACCAACCGCCAGCGACCCGCCCATCGTTCACTCGAACTACCGGTAGTTTCATTTTCATGGCAATCCACTGGTTGACTGCGTTTTTGGACTATCCGGGCGACGATTTTGCGACCGGAGCGATGTTTTGGCAAGCGATTACCGCCAGCACGATGTCGCCGCCGCGGGGCATCTACGGTGAGTTCGCCACGCTGCTGCCCACGAGCGGCGACGCGTACGTCCGCGTCCAACGTATCCAGGAAGGTAACGCGAAATGCCATCTCGACGTACACGTTGACGACATTTCAAAAGAAGTCGAACGAGCACTCGAACTCGGTGCAGTCGTTGATCGCGAGGGTCACGGGATCACCACCATGCGTTCACCGGCTGGACTGGACTATTGCGTCGTAATGCACCACGGGGAGCACGAACGACCCCTGCCCTCAGAATGGGAAACCAGGAGTCGCAGCATTCTCGATCAGGTGAGCATTGACGTCGCGCCGATGGACTTTGACGCGGAGTGTGCGTTTTGGAGTGAATTTTCGCACTGGCCACTTCACGAAGGTTCGCGCTCAGAGTTCGCGTACCTGACGCGAGATCCCGACGTGGCGTTGCGTCTCATGTTTCAACGCGTCGAGGAAGATGAAAAAAGGCGAGCTTCTGCGCACCTGGACTTTGCGTGTGACCACGTCACGATCGAGACGTCACGTCACGTCGCTCTTGGCGCGACGGTCGTGCGCGTCTTCGATGACTGGACAACGATGTGTGATCCCGCGGGACTTGCGTACTGCATTACGCGTCGCGACCCCGATACCGGGACACTTCTCATCTGACGTAGTCAGTCCGTGTCGCCGCCCGAGACGTCCGAGACCTTCTGCTTACCGGCCGACACGAAGGGCATCATCTTTCGTAACTCCGCCCCAATGGCCTCAATCGGGTGCTTCTTTCCCGCGTCGCGTAGTTCGCGGTACCGCGGTCGTCCAATTTCGTTCTCCTGAATCCATTCGGCGGCGAACGTGCCGTCTTGTATCTCGGTGAGGACCCTCTTCATCTCTTTCTTGACGTCGTCGTTGATGATGCGCGGCCCGCGCGTGAGATCGCCGTATTCCGCCGTGTCGGACACGCTGTAGCGCATGCCGGTGATGCCTTCTTCGTACATGAGGTCCACGATGAGCTTGAGTTCGTGAAGGCACTCGAAGTACGCACTCTCGGGCTGGTAGCCAGCTTCGACGAGCGTTTCGTAGCCCGCACGCACGAGTGCCGTCACGCCGCCGCACAGAACGGCTTGCTCACCGAAGAGGTCCGTCTCGGTCTCTTCGGTGAACGTCGTTTCGAGGACCCCAGCGCGCGTGGCGCCAATGCCGTCGGCGTAGGCGAGGGCGATTTCGTGCGCGTGACCCGTCGCGTCCTGGTGCACGGCAATCAGTGAGGGCACGCCGCCACCCTCGACGTAGGTACGACGCACCAAGTGACCAGGACCTTTGGGAGCGACCATGGCGACGTCAACGTCGGCGGGCGGGTTGATCAAGTTAAAGCGGATGTTAAAGCCATGCGCGAAGAGCAGGCACTTGCCCGCAGTCAGGTGCGGCGCGATTTCAGCGTCGTACGTCTTTTTTTGCTCGGTGTCGGGCACGAGAACCATGATGACGTCCGCCTCAGCGCACGCCTCGGCGATCGTGAGTACCCGAAGTCCCGCCTCCTCGGCTTTGTGCACTGAGGATGACTCGGGGCGAAGTCCCACGCGCACGTCGTAACCGCTGTCGTGCAAATTGAGAGCGTGGGCGTGTCCCTGTGATCCGTATCCGAGAATTGCGATCTTTTTGGTCTTTAAGAATTCGGGGTTCGCGTCAGCTTCGTAGTACATCGTCGTCATGATGAAATATCTTTCTTGGTTTGTGATTCTTATCGAGTGTGTTGATTTTGTTCGTTAATGGATGTTGGCGGTCTTACCAAGTCTAGGTAATGCCACGCGACCGGTTCGATGCAGTTCGACCTCCGAGAAGTCTTCGAGTGCCTTTTCCAGGTCGTCGCAACCTTTTGGCGTCGCGGCCAACATGACGGTCACTGACTTCGCGTCCACGTCCACGATGGCAGCACCAGCGGCGGCGATGGTGTCAAGTAACGAAGTCCGGTTGTCAACGTCGGTCTTGATGGTCGCGAGCAAGAGCTCACGCTCGAGGGCGTCCTTGGGCGATATGTCCGAAATCGCAACGACATTCACCAATTTGTCGAGTTGGCCAACAATCTGTTCGAGCGGCGCCGACTCCGCATCAACCACAATCGTCACGCGTGAAAATCTCGCGTTACTCTCCGCAGGCGCAACGGCCAACGAGTAGATGTTAAAGCCGCGTCGTGCGAAGAGTCCCGCGATGCGTGCGAGCACTCCCGCCTTGTTCTCCACAAGTACGGACAAAATATGATGGCGAACCGGCGTGCGGTCCAGCACCCCAAGGAATGGCTCTGGTGCGGTCACTTGGCACCTCCTTTCAGGTACGGGTGCACTTGGATGTCGTCGTTACTCGCACCCGCCGCCACCATTGGGAACACCTTCTCCGACGAGTCGGTACGAAAATCGATGACCACCGGTACGTCGTTGATCGTGTTCGCTTCTTCAATGACCTCGTGCATCTGCTTCAGATTCGTCGCACGCAAACCCACGCATCCCATTGCCTCGGCCCACTTCACGTAGTCCGGCAGATCCGCCGACAGATAGACCTCCGAATAGCGTTCGTCGTAGAACATCTCTTGCCATTGACGCACCATTCCCAGGTACGCGTTGTTAAGAATCGCTACCTTTATGGGGATTCCTTCAGCGCGAGCGGTCACCAGTTCTTGTGCGGTCATCTGAAAACAACCGTCGCCGTCAATGCACCACACGGTGCGGTCCGGCCGACCAACCTTGGCGCCAATCGCGGCGGGAACCCCGAATCCCATGGTTCCCGCACCACCCGAGTTGATCCACGTGCCCGGCTCTTCGAACTTCCAGTACTGCGAAGCCCACATCTGGTGTTGACCCAC
>PKZI01000119.1:5012-5206 GCA_003133005.1 Acidimicrobiaceae bacterium
CTGAATGGCCACGTCGGCGAAACGCACCTTATTGAATTCCGCGCGGTCGATATCGACGTGAATGATCTTCGCGTGCGGCGCGAACGCGGGAATCTTTCCAGTGACGCGGTCGTCAAATCGCGCCCCAAGAGAAATCAGAAGATCGGACTTTTGAATTGCGGTCACCGCACCGTACATGCCGTGCATACCGGGCA
>PKZI01000192.1 GCA_003133005.1 Acidimicrobiaceae bacterium
GTCCTCACGGCGTTGGGCAAGGTCAGACACCTCCTCGATTTCTCACCGCTGGCGACGTACTTGAGACAACCATCGAGGGACTCGGAGCGCTACGAAACGTCGCCGTTGGTTAAATTCGCGCCGGGTCATTGCATCGCGTGACCGCAGTGGGGGGGCTTTTCACGGTCTCTCGATCTTCTGATCAGGATCCTTGACCTACCCCGGTGCTACTTGCTATGGTTCTTTACTATTCCAATAAGGAAACTAGAAATAGTAGAGAAAGAGAGTTTGCATGAAGTTCAAAATTCACAAATGGCCGCGATTGCTGGCATTGGGAGCCGTCGGGACCACGGTGGTTGCGAGCTTCGCACTTCCCGCCAGCGCCTCGAATAACCCCAACAATGTCAACGTCGTGGGCTACTCGGTTGTAGGCCCGGCCATCAAGGCGGCCGAGTCGGCGTTCCAGGCAACGCCCGCCGGTCAGGGCGTCACCTTCACCAACTCCATCGGCGCCTCGGGCACCGAAGCAACCGCAGTCGCGAACGGACTTCCCGCGGACGTGGTCAACCTCTCGTACTACAGCGACGAGCAGGGTCTCGTCGCCAAAGGCGACATTCCCTCGAACTGGTCATCACAAGAAGACACGATCGCTGGCGTGAATCCTGCGCTCACGGGAACGAGTGCGGTCACGACGTATAGCACTCCGGGCATCGTCACTGACTCGACGGTGGTGTTCATCGTGCGTGCGGGCAACCCGCTCGGCATCAAGAACTGGGGACAGTTGACAGCGAGTGACGTTCAAATAGTCACGCCGAATCCCGCGACCTCGGGAAGCGCCAAGTGGAATCTGTTGGCCGCCTACGCCGCGTGGATCGCCACGGGTCACACCGCGAAGCAGTCCCAGAACTTCCTCAAGTCAGTGATCCAGCACACCGTCGCGCAGCCGCCGAGCGGTTCGACGGCTCTCTCGACCTTCCTCGCGGGTACTGGCAACGTCTTGCTCGACTACGAAGACGACGCGATTGCGGCCCAAAACGCGGGCGACAAGATCACAGTGGTAGTGCCCCCACAGACGCTCCTCATCGAGAATCCCATTGCGCTGACCAACACCGGTCTTAACAAGCCAGCCGCCGTGGCGTTCTACAAGTACTTGTTCTCACCGGGGGGTCAGGGCATCTTTGCGTACCTCGGTTACCGTTCCGTACTCAAGTCGGTGTGGACCCAAACTGAATTCAAGTTCGCGCCGTTCAAGAAGCCCACGGACCTCCAGACCGTCGAATCGCTGAACGCGGGGGGATGGCCGGTCCTGGATCCGGAATTCTTCAGCACGACGGTGGCATTCCCCAATGGGAGCACTACGTATCCCAACCAGGGAATCGTGACCTACCTCGAACAGTTTGCCGGTCAAGACTCCTAACCCGCCTGCGCTCGCGAGCGATCGGCCGTCACCTACGTGGCGGCCGATTCGCCGCGTCCGTGCGCTGGGCGACGCGCGTCCCCAACTCGCCAAGGGTGTCGCGGTCAGTTACGTCAGTATCCTCATCCTCATTCCTATGGCTGCCTTGTTGGACCAGGCATTCAAGGGGGGACTCGGAGTATTTTGGTCCGCGGCGACGAGCACCGAGGCGATTGACGCCCTCAAGCTCACCGTCGTGTGCGCGCTTTTCGCAGCGTTGTTCAATGCCGTCGCGGGCACCGCGACGGCCTACGTGCTCGTGCGCGATCATTTCCCCGGCAAGGGGATACTCAATACGATCATTGATCTGCCCTTTGCCTTGCCCACGGTCGTCGCGGGTGTGACCTTCTATACCCTCTACGGTCCGCACTCGCCGTTTCACGTCAACATCACCGGCACGTGGGTCGGGATCACGGTCGCCATCATGTTCGTGACCTTGCCATTCTCCGTCCGCGCGGTTCAGCCCGTGCTCGAAACTCTCACCATCGATGCCGAGGACGCGGCCGCCACACTCGGTGCATCACCGCTGCACGTGTTTCGCACGGTGACGCTACCCGCACTCTTGCCCTCACTACTGACCGGCACGGGGCTCGCCTTTGCGCGCGCCTTGGGTGAATACGGCTCGGTTGTCTTCATCTCGAACAACCTTCCGTACCACTCCCAAGTCTCGAGTTCGTACATCTACTCCCTCGTCTCTTCGGGTCAGAACGCAAGCGCGTCTGCGGTCGCGATTGTCTTACTGGTGCTCGCCCTCGCGGTATTGATCGCGAGCAACGTGATGGCCCGTCAATTAGCAGCGAGACGCGGATGAGGCGTCCCTCACTCGTGCTGCGCGCCCTGGTTATCTTGTACGTGGGAGCTTTACTTGCTCTTCCGCTCGGCTTCGTGTTCCAACAGGCGCTGTCCAAGGGCTGGGGCCAGTTCTGGAGCGCACTGCGCGATCCCGCGATGGACCAGGCAATCTGGCTCACGACCAAGGTGCTGGTACTCGCCGTGCCGCTCAACGTACTCTTCGGAGTCGGCGTGTCGCTGTGGATCGTGCGACATCCCTCGAAACTCAGTCGCGCACTCGACGTGGTCATCGACGTGCCCCTCGCGTTGTCACCGATCATCGTGGGGCTCATGCTCGAGCTCGCGTACGCCCAGACGGGTTGGTTCGGGTCGAGCTTCGCCTACCTCGGGCTCAAGATCATGTTCACCTATTGGGCAATCGTGCTCGCGTCGATCTTCGTCTCGCTGCCGCTCGTGAGTCGCCAAGTGATCCCGTTGCTTCGCGAAGTGGGTGAACACCAAGAACAGACGGCCGCGACACTCGGCGCGAAACCCGGGCGGATCTTTTTCACCATCACGCTGCGTTCGATCATGTGGGCCACGGCTTACGGCGTGACGCTGACGCTCGCGCGCGTGATCGGCGAGTACGGCGCGGTGCTCATTGTGTCGGGCAACATCGCATTGCTCACCCAAACGTTGACCCTCAATATCGGGGCCAACTTCGAAAGTTTCAACAGTTACCAAGGATTCGTGGGTTCACTCTTGCTCGGCGTCATCTCGGTGCTGGTCTTAGGCGTCATAGGTATTGCGCGCCATCGTCTTGAAAGGAAACGACATGACAGTTTCGTATAGTGGAGTCACCAAGTCCTATCGAGGACGTCTGGTTCTTGACGACATCAGTGACGTCGTCAACGAAGGCGAACTGACGGCGTTGCTCGGACCGTCCGGTTCGGGAAAGTCCACGCTGCTCAAGATCATCGCCGGGCTCACGCCCCTTGACAGCGGTCGCGTGTCACTCGCGGGAAAGGACGTCACCAACGAGCCGGCGCGTAATCGTCACATTGGTTTCTGCTTCCAGGACTACGCGCCGTTTCGACACCTCTCGTTGCGTGAGAACGTGGCGTACGGGCTGAAGGTCCAACACGTACCGCGAGCCAAGCGCCGCGAACAGGTCGATGAGCTACTGCACCTCGTGCGTCTCGAAGAGTACGCCGACCAGTATCCGCACCAATTGTCCGGCGGTCAACGCCAACGCATGGCCTTGGCGCGCGCCCTCGCCATCAAACCCGACGTCCTCTTGCTCGACGAGCCGTTCGCCGCGCTCGACGCACAGGTTCGCAGCGAGCTTCGAACATGGATTCGGTCGCTACAAAAAGAGTTGGGTATCACGACGATCCTCGTGACCCACGACCAAGCCGAAGCGATGGAGATATCGGACCGCATCGTGATTCTCAACCAGGGCCGCATCGAACAAGCGGGACGTCCTTCGTTCGTCTACGACCACCCCGCCACGGAATTCGTGGCGTCGTTCCTCGGTCCCATCACGACACTCGCGGGGATCTCGTATCGCCCGCACGAGCTCGAACTGGTCCCGGCCACGGACGCCGATTCCTACGAAGTGCGCGAAGTCGTGCGTCTCGGCTTTGAGGTGCGCGTGGTACTCGTCGACGGCGACGCCGCGACCTGGGTTCAGTTGACCCACGACCAAGCGAAACAACTGAACCCACGTGCGGGCCAACGTTTTGGGGTTCACGTCAGAGAAAAGAACGCCACTGCGAAGAGCGCCGCCGCGGCCGATCAGGATGCGGTGAAGTAGCGGCGCTGTCGTTA
>PKZI01000125.1 GCA_003133005.1 Acidimicrobiaceae bacterium
GATGCCGGTATCCGTCACCGAGAAACGCAGATTGACCATGTCCTTCTTCTTGCCGAGATATTCGGCGCGGAAGCGGACTTCGCCCGAAGGTGTGAACTTGATGGCGTTGCTGCCGAGATTGAGCAGGATCTGGCTGAGGCGCAGCGGGTCGCCCGAGACCACCGGCGGCACCTTGGCGTCGATCCTCGGTGACCTCGCGACGAGCTTGGGTCTCATGTTCGCGCTGTACTACGCCCTCACGGGGATTGCGTCCGCGTGGATGCTTCGGAAAATTGCACGAACCAGCACATCGACGGCATTCCTCGGCGTCCTTCTCCCGTTGGTGGGTGCGGGCGTACTGATTTGGATAGGAGTGAAATCCTGGGGTGGGGACAACTCGAGTGTCCGTTGGACTTGGATTGTCGCGATGTTAATTTCTGGTCTCGTGGTTGCCATTTCTCGCTACGTAGGTAAGGCACCCTTCTACTCTGAGCGTCAGAAGGCCGCCGTCGAAGAGGCCGACCTCGGAAGTATGGGTTGAGAGAGCCGTCGAAACCCGCACTCCGATAACGGAGCGATGAACTCTGGGTCGTAGTGAACGTAATTCAATACGTCAGGTCACGACGGGCGAAAGAAGTTTCAGTCGAAGAAAATGTCGCCCCTCTTCAGTGCCACGTAGCGTCTTGAGCCCACCGGCCACGATCGTCTTTCATTCTTTTTAGTATCCCGCACGGTACATTGAAGTCAAGATCATCTCTTCTCATAAGGAGAAAACTCATGGATACCCGTGGATTCGCGGCGACGGTCGCAAAGGCCAACCTCACGCCTTTCAAGTTCTCGCGCCGCGAACTGAGACCCCACGACGTTGCCTTTGACGTTGCCTTTAGTGGCATCTGCCATTCGGACATCCATCAAGTGAACGAAGATTGGGGACCATCAATTTTTCCGATGGTGCCCGGTCACGAGATCGTCGGAGTCGTCACAGCGATTGGGCCCGACGTCACCAAATTCAAGGTCGGTGAGCGAATCGGTGTCGGTACGTTCGTCGATTCTTGTCGTTCGTGCGAATATTGCCTCGCGGGCAACGAGCAATATTGCGCCAATGGCCAAACTGGCACCTATAACGATTACGAGCGCGACGGAGCTACACCCACTTACGGTGGTTACTCCAATAATTTCGTGGTTGACGAAAACTACGCCGTGCACGTATCCGAGACACTGAACTTCGAAGGAACGGCACCACTCCTCTGCGCGGGCATCACCCTTTACTCTCCCCTTCGCCACTGGGGAGCGACAACGGGAAAACGGGTGGGGATTATTGGTCTCGGCGGACTCGGGCACATGGGGGTGAAATTTTCACACGCGCTCGGGGCCGAGACGACCGTGTTCTCCCATTCGCCGGGAAAAGAAGGTGACGCGCTTCGACTCGGCGCCGAACACTTCGTCGTTTCGAGCGACCTCGACGAAATGAACGCTCTCGAGAACTCCTTCGATCTCATCATCAACACCGTTTCCGCGGACATCGATCTCACCCCCTACGTGAAACTGCTGAAGGTGGACGGAGCGCTGGTTCTCGTAGGTATTCCGGGTAAATCCTTCAAGCTCAACGCAGGACTGATCGTGCCAAAACGACGATCGATTGCTGGCTCGAATACGGGCGGTATGGCGGAACTGCAAGAGATGATGGACTTTTGCGCGGATCACAACATTACGAGCGACGTCGAGGTGATCGCCTCGGACTACATTGGCGCTGCCTACGAACGCACTATCGCGAGCGACGTCAAGTACCGCTTCGTCATTGACGCCAGCACCTTGTAAATGGTTAACCGACCCATTCTCGACGCCTCAATACTTGCGCAGCTCGATCCGCGTGTACGCGCGGTATTGACGCATTGGCCAATGGACCCCGCGACCAGCGTGAAGGATCGAGAAGAGATTTTGGCAGAAAGGGCGTCACCCGAAGGCCAAGCCGCGTCGGCACTCGAGAAGAAATTCATGGACCTCGCGGACCGAGAAGACGTCGCGTCCTCCAAGGGGCTCACCGCGACAACGGTCCAATTCACGTCGTCGCCCGATGGCAACCCGATAAAGATGCATGTCACACGCCGCGTCGACATCGCCAGTACGGCCGGCGTCTATTACATCCACGGAGGCGCGATGTCGAGTTTGTCGTGCTTTTACGGCAATTATCTCGCGTGGGCGCGAGTCGTGGCTTCGTTTGGCGTCACCGTTGTCATGGTCGACTTTCGTAACGCGGTGAGTCCTTCGTCGTCGCTCGAGGTCGCGCCATTCCCCGCTGGTCTCCACGACTGCATCTCTGGTCTCGAATGGACGAGTGCCCACGCACACGACCTCGGCATCGACCCGAATCGTATTGTGATCGCGGGTGAAAGTGGCGGCGGTAACCTCACGATCGCCACTGCATTACTTCTCAAACAGCGAGACAAAATCCATCTCGTCAAGGGTCTCTACGCGTTGTGTCCGTATCTCAACGGACACTGGCCCGACGATCGCTATCCATCAGCGTCAATGTACGACGGCGTCGCTCTCGAACTGCATTCGAATCGCGGTGCAATGGCCTACGGGATAGACGCCTTTCTCGCTCGTAATCCACTTGCGTGGCCCGGCTTTGCGACAGTTGACGACGTTCGAGGCCTCCCGCCAGTCGTGATCAGCGTCAACGAATGTGATCCTCTACGTGACGAAGGTATTGCGTTCTATCGTCTTTTGCTCGCCGCCGGTGTCAAGGCCAAAGGCCGGATCGTGCTTGGCACTTCACACGCGACAGAACTGTACCCGGTGACCTGTCCCGAGATAACTCGTGACACCGCGCGCGATCTCGCAAACTTCGCGTTGGCGTGACAAGCCGTTTCATTGCAATTTCTTACTCATCGTGCAACGGTTGACGGGCCAAAAGTTGCGCCTTCGGGCTAACTCAGGTATCCCTGTTGTTTGAGGAATTTCTGGAGAAGCAGAACGAACTTCTCGCCACTCCCTGCCTTGGGATTCAACAGACTGTTGAGACGACCCAATTTCACTTGCTTCATAAGAAAAGTTGTCACCTCACTCGAGTGGCCGAGGAGGTCCTCGTCCGCCGCCCACGCGGCGACCACGCCTACCGTGTCGCTGTAGTGACTGCTTGACGCTTCCTCATAAGCCTTAAGCCACTGGCTGGCGTCGGTAGAAATCAACGTGGGAAAGGAACGCGTGACGTTCTGAAACGAATGATTCGTAAATTTCAAGATCTCAATCGGTAAGCCCGACGCCGCAAAGTCCGTGAATTCGTACGCGAAGGCGTCATTGGCGGTTACGAAATCGTCGCTCCCACCCGCTCCCAATTTCTCCAGTCGCGCGCCGGGATCTCCGAAATCTCTCTCCACCTTTACGTACTTCTTGGTGCTTGCGTCAAAGTAGAACACCTGCTCAACCGCACAACAATGCGCACCACCGGTATAGAGATCCAGGACCACGTTTGGCAAACCTCGTGCTCGCAACCGAACGACGTGGACGACACGTGCGGACGGCGAGATGCTGTTTGGCCAACACCCGGTACCGCACCACTTCGAGGAAACGGGTTGATCGTAGACGACAACACCCGAACGCTCAATCTCCAGCCGAGAATCGAGCGACTGAGGATAGGTTCCGGCGTAGCTGTACGTCGCCACGACGTTGCTCAACGAAGCCGACTCGGACCTCGTACTCGCGCTCGCGTTCGCTCCAATGAGCAAACTGAGCACGAGCGAAGCAAGTGCGAACGGCGTTACGAATCTTCTGATTTTTTCACTTTTCGTCAATCGAATCTGTGATCGTCGCACGAGAACACAGTACGTGTTCGTGCACCCTTACGCCTTCGAAGTACCTCCAAAACAGTCGTCACGTAAGGTCGTGACACGATGTTCACCACGCTGTCGAAGTTCTGGCACCGTCCGGCCAGCTCAGTCCTCGTAAAACCGATTGACGAGTCCGACAAAATCAGAAATGGCAGAGATCTTGGGCGTCACACCTACGATTTTCGGAAGAGGAAACGACGACTTGACCACTCGAGTCACTTCGTTCAGCACATGGTCCGT